>NZ_JCACRQ010000005.1:0-8477 GCF_059072735.1 Xenorhabdus sp. XBWT | reverse complement strand
CTCAAAACCGCCTTACTGGCGATCAGGTATGAAGTCCATATAACCATGTGATATACTCCTAAAAGCAGGGGGGAAATCCGCCAAGATATAGACCCCGCAACCATCCAGGCCCAGTTATTTAACTGGGCTTACTCTTTTTAATCTATTTGCTCTAAAATTTTCACGAGCATTTTAAAACTTAATACTCTGCTGCGAATTTTTCTTTAACTGTTCACGTATAAAAATTCGGATTTCACGACTCACAGTCGTATCTTTCCCTTTACACAAATCAGCGAATGCCTTTTTATCTGGTTCAGGAAGGCGAACCTGAATGGCAACCTCTTTCATAAAAACCTCTAATTGTACTGATATATTCACTACAATATAGTGCCTATATCGATACATTACAAGATCGATTTCGCTGAACATTTCTTTTGTCTCCGACCATCTATCTATCGAGTTAATGATAGTTCCGTGCATTTCAGGCTTTGCAGGAAGGGGAGGGGTTCCCGACTCCCTGATTTAGTCCCCCTTTTGCGTCGTCGGATTGGCTGATGGTGTCCCCAGTAACTATAGTGAGCCTCCTTCCATGCCCTAAAGGGCATCCTTTCACACACCGAACGAACATTGTTCTTTTGTTCGTTTACGTGAAAAAAATAACGTAATGACGTAATTAATCAGATTACTTCGGGCGCGTTCGCCAAGGGAAAATACATAATTCGTCATTCGGCCTACAAATAGGTTTTATCAACAAGCATTGGCCAACATCACAGATTGCATCTGTAATGTTGGCCAATGCTTTTCTTAATCACCGTTAGATAGCACGTAAAACGCGAGCATGGATCATCACATAGAGCGCCCGCTTTTGGGCATCATCCGATTCAGAACTGAATAACCAGCCAATCAACGGAATGCGGGAGATAAACGGCACCGAACTGTCTTCATTTGAAGAACGATCGTCAATCAGACCGCCCAATAATAACGTCTGACCACTGTTCAGGTGAACGGTCGTCTCAATCTGACGCTGATTCGTGATAATGTCACTCGCCGCCGTTAAACTGCTGATACTGTCCGCCCTGACATGAATATTCATGATAACGACATCAGAGGGTGTCACAATCGGCGTCACCGACAAAGACACGCCCACATCATGGCGTTCAATGGTCTGAAACGGATTATTCACACTGGCGGCTTCACCCGTGACTTTACCTGTCACAAAAGGCACGTTCTGCCCCACTGAGATATAACCCCGCTGACCGGACATCGTGAGAATACGCGGCACAGAAAGCACCGAAGAGGCACTGTCCTTCTGAACCGCCTTAAGAGACAATCCCAAAACATTACCGTTAAAAATGCCAAATGATCCCCCTGCGGCTGATAGAACCGAGGCCAACCGATCCGTATTAACGCCCCCTGCCACTGACCCCGTCTGAGAACCAGCCGAAAAGCTGAAATCAAATGCTTTTCCTTCCGTTGTTTCAAACATCAACGCTTCTATCAAGACCTGATCACGGGGTACATCAATCTCTGGCAAGACGGTTTTCAATTCCTCATGCTGTGGCGCTGACGCTGTCACGACCAATATATTGGCGCCATCAAAAGGAAACACTTTTGCACCGGCTTCACGCCCTGCTTTCAGATAAATCTCCATCACCGGTGCCAAATCTTTCGCCCTCACATGGTTGACTTTGTAAGTCTGGGTAATGAGTTTCACCGACTGGAGAGAGGCTGAATCAGGGGCAGCAAGGAGGGTATCACTGTGTAAAAAATCCGAATCCAGATAATCCGGCGTAGGCCGATACTGACCGACAATGGCAGGTTCACCCGGGACCAGATCATACCCGTTAGCCCGCAGCACCGAGACAAAAAAATCCGTGATATTTTCTTTCGTCACATCAGCCGAATAAACCGTGATTTCCCCTTTCACCTCCGGCGCAATCACGATCGCCCTGGCCGCTTCCTTGGCATACCACGCCACAAAATCCCGCAACGGGGCATTATTTAATTCAACACGATCTGACCAGGCAAAACAAGAAAAACACATTGAAATAAAGCAGGTTAAATTAACAACGAATTTTTTCATTATAATTCCCTTTATACACGACAGCAGTACAGGCATCAATAAAATCAATATTATAGCCATTTAACCCTAATTCTTTAGACGTGAATTTATTGCCTTTAGTATCTGAAAAAACATAATTAACGTCAAAACCATAACGAGAAGAAGAAAATATTCTGAACTCATTTAATGGAAATGTTTTATTTTCTTTAACCTCATGAGATTTATTAATAATATTATTATTAACAGGTTTAACCTGTGATGAATAATTAAAAATAAAGCCAATTAACGCACCAATAATAAAAATAACAATACGGGAGAAACGCTTTAAATAAATTTTAGTTAAACGCATATAAAATCCAATATCATGGGAGCAGGCATAACGCCCATGAGATAAATACGGCGTTAAATAAGAATAAACACCCTGTTCATAAGCATCAGAAAACGCCTGTTTGGTATCATACGCGGCATACAAATCACGGCCTGTATACGTCCAGCGCTCAACCGTCATCGACTGGGGCGAATCCCCATATTTCACAATACCGACATGAATTTTTGGCAGGGGTAATTTATTTCCGGTCATCACACTGTACAGGCTGCCAATAAACGGGATCGTAATTTTATCCAGACGGCGACAATAAACGACATGCTCAGCCAGTGCCAATCTCGCTTGCTTATCCATAATAGATAAGTCCTGAATGAGAAAAATAATGTCCCAGCCGAACTTACGGGCATGCAGAAACCAGTCAACGACGGCTTGCCGCTGCTTGTCCGACCACGAACGCGAGTTAAACCACGTCCCGCACTCATCCAGTACCAACAACCCATTTTTATTTTCATCATACGAATCATTGCCGATCCCGATACACTCAAGGTCAGACAAAGACGGTTTATCCGGAATGCGCATCACCCGTGGGGATTTGGCAAACCGCCCCACACGAGGCAGATTAAACACCCGTAAATCAAGGTTCGTCGCCACTTTACACCCTGACACTATCTTGTCCTGGATCTTACCCACGGCAACTAAGGTTTTTCCCGATCCTAACTTTCCTGTCACCACATAAACGGCCATTATGATTTATTCCAATCGAGGTAAGAGATAACACGGTCTTTCACGTCAAAAATAAAAACCGCCGCTTTCAATGAAAATATGGAATAAACACAAGGCAGTGCATTAGACGGTAAAAGCGAGGAAATCACCCCGCTAATTTCAGACGGTAAAGCCGCAGATAAATCCGAAAGATACGACACCAGTAACCCGTTCAGGCCAACCAGTAACCCCAGAAAAAGCCCGATAGCCAACGCAATACGAGCAATGCCCAAAGTAAAATATTTAGCTAAATAACCGATTAAAAAAGACAGCAGCCAGCCGACAAAACGAATTAACGCAGGAATTCCCAGTAATGCAGGCATCAATCACCCCTTATTACGCAGAATAGAAGTGAACGTGTCGTAAACAGTGACAAACGTCCAGAAATAAAGAATAAAAGAAAAAATACGTTTAAACATATCAAGATACTGACAATCAATCGTAAATTCATATTTCTGACCTTCACCAAAAATAATTGGCCTGCACTCAGAGGCCGATGGCAACGAAGGAAAAAAACTCATAAAATTATCCACTAAAGAAGATTTATCGCCCTGTCCTATCTGAGCCATATACCCCGCCGAATCTTGAAATTCATCGCCGATCTTGCCAGTACCATTAATTAAGCCAGACACACTATTAATATGATTATTCAACACCTCAGTCAAAGACGAGGAAGCCGATTCAAATTCTGAATTAATTTCCGATTTTATTTTTAATTCATTATATTCTTCCGTTATCGCATTTTTATTCGCACTCGACATGCGTTCATAATCGAATTCCCCCGAAAAACTCCCCCCACTCCCACCGGAAGAAACCGCCCCCTGACTACCAGAAGAATGACTCCCATAACCCGATGATTGATGACCACTATGACCCGATGATTCATTGCTGCCATTATCTGAAATATTATTTTCATTCCCCTCTGATGAGTTATTATCCGTAATCTCTAAAAGATTACTTTCATTCCCATCAGGAATATTAACGTGATTATTAACGTTGTTATCGTATTTATCATTTGGATACACTTCAACAGTAACGTATTCTTTATAATCCCAAGGCTCCCTTTCAATTAATCGAGATTTATCACAAAAGCGTCTTGTAAAACCCTGAGAATCAGGCAAGTAACTGCATATTTTTGTCGTATCAATAGACTTATTAGTTGTCTTTATTTCATAGGTATAACCCATGAATTTACTCCATGATTGATAGCCCTCTTTCTTTTCTACAAGTTTAAACGATATTTTTTTATCAAAATATTCAAAATAAATATGGTTGTTATCATCGTCATCCTCCATAAAGGTTTTTTTTTCCAAACGCCTATTCGATTTAATAAAATCCATTACGCTATATAACGCAATATCATCTGGACTATCTCCCTTTATATAGCCTCCACTCCCTACCAGAGGATTAGCATAATACTGATGATTGTTCTCAATATAAGCCGTAAATGACACATCCTCAGGATAATCCATCTCATAAGCATCATTGGGGACATCTATATATTGCCCTATTTTCAAGCTCCCGTTCCCAGAACCTTCGCCGTTCCCAGAACCTTCGCCGTTGCCCTCATCATCAACGCCATTTGCGCCTACCGGAGTCCAATCCCCATACCAGCTATAGCCATCATCATGACTTAAACTTGCAATACCCGACAGCGAATAAAAACACCCCCCCCGATTCGCGTATTTGGTGTTCCCTGACACCCAAACACCCGTCATCGTACTGCTTCTAATAATCCCCTTTAACTTACATTCTTTATCCGTCAATACCGCAGAATAAGAAAAACAAGGCACGACCAAGAGAGATAATAAAATAAGACGCATATAAACCTCTGGATCAAAAAAAGGAGCCTAAGCCCCTCCATAAATAAAAAGGAAAAATTAAGACGCGCGGTTAACAAATTTCTTAAACAATTTAATCCCGACCGTTGCGCCAACAATTAATACCGCCAGTCCCCAGGCATACGTCGTAAACTCAGTTGCTTGACTGGTCAATTGTTCAAACGCGACCTTGGCCTGATTGGCTGCCCCCGCCCCGCCTTCAGAGGCAAACACCCCGACGGATGCGGCCAATGAAGAAACCGCCACAGCAGACTTAATAATCAAATTTTTCACGTTGAAACCTCAGACAATCGTTTAAAGTAAAGAATAGAACGGGAAATACACCATCCCAATACAAAAGCACCAAAGAAATAAGACAATATCATCTCTGGCCTCCGGCAATAATACCGAGTGAAAAGCAAATAACTAACGCGGCATTAAATACCAAATCATAAATTTCCGTTAAATTAAATTCATGAAGAATAATTTATTCATCCTATAAATAATATTCAATATTGAACCGCCAATTATCAATATTGTTAAATATAAAAAACCATCACAGGCCAGAACGAATACTAACTGCACTTAATTTCACAAAACGACCATTTAATTTAACATCACAAGAAACAGTAACCAGTTTGCCCACAAGATCTTTAGCATTATTAACCAGTGACTGAAATAAATTAAACGGAGCCGAAATCTCATTCATTAAATAACCGTGAGAATCCGCACTTTTCGTATCTGGCTCAGTCGCCAATGAAACTTTAACACCAGTAATCAACTCACCTGTTATTTTATCGGGAAATTCATAACGGCGAACACTTATAAGCAAACCTTTTACGTCCATTTACGTCTCCTGTAACATCAATCAAAGCAGTGTGTAATGCATCGAATTTTGCATCATTAACTGCATCACTTTCTGCATCATACACAAGAGGAAAAAAAATGCAACTCCCTAAATCAGTTACTTACGAGGATACTTGCGAGAGCGAAAGCGCCAAACTCATCACTGATATGCTGGAACAAAGCGGAACAATCTCAGTCAGGATAAGAAAGCCTCTCTTTGAAAGAGTTAAAAAACTATGTGAAAAAAAGGAAGTTAGTGTGAATGACTACGTAAGCACCGCTATCGCAATGCGTTTACTTTGGGAAGAAAAAACCAAAAACAAGGAAAAATAAAAAAATAAAGGGGTCATTAGACCCCTAATTAATATATATTAATTAAAAATAATTCACATACAAAAAAAAGGAATTGATATTTAAAATAATTAATTTTAAATTAATTAATGATGTTTTTTAATTCAAACTCTATATCAAATTTTGACATTAAAAAAACCGCAACAACACCATATTTATTCATTGCAATATCTATATTATCAACATCATCATCAAATCCTGTTAATAATATAAAAATACAAGTCATTGCAACACCAATACGAACGCAATCAGGATATGAAAAAATAATATTAAAAATACGTTCTGCCAAAATATCAATATCATCATGAACCCAATTTAATTCTGCAATACTATTTTTAATATCAAAATATTTTTTTCCCTTCTTTGTTAATACAAAACTCATTGTATCAATCTCGCTATAAAGTAAAAAAAACCCCAAAAAAAGGGGCTAGCTCGAACGGTTTATTTTGTTATAGTAACTATTGTAAATTATTTCTTATTCCCTGGTGAAACTAACACACAGTGCTCTATATGTACCTAGGTTCATATAGTGAGCCTGCCTCGCATTCTGTAACAGTGGTAAAAAATAGTCAAGATAAACGATTAAGATTATATATATGAACGCACAGCGATTAGTTAAAGCAAGAAAGGAAAAAGGTTTATCCCAGCGTGAACTGGGAGAAGCATTAGGGACAGAAGACTCTGAACAAGCCAGAGGAAAGATTAGACGATATGAGCGTGGAGGCGCATCCCCCACATACAAAACCGTTTGTGAAATCGCTGAAATTCTGAACGTACCAGAATGCTATTTCTATATAAAAGATGATTTATTCGCCGAACAGGTACTACTGTTATTCAAAAAAAATCTTTCCGATGAAACTGAAAATAACCTCATTACCACTCTGAAAGAAAAAAATAAGCAATACGAAAAAGCATTAAAAAACATACAAAAAGAAATAGACTTCACAAACTCCCTCTAAGAAGGGACAGTGTATCCCCCTAAAACCTCCGTACCTCCATCTCGACTTAAAAAAGTGGCGTAAAACAAATCAAAATCGCCGCAATACAAGGAGGTAAACAAAAATCTTGCGACTGCCTCAGAGCCTCCATTTTCCGCCAACTCAAGAACGGTCGCCCGATTGCTAGATTTAATTAAATAACGCCACTCAGATAACGTAATATGACAAAGCAATTTCGCGCTATCATCTTGCTCTGCCACAATTTCTTCATCCGATTTGTCAGGTTCAAGCTCAAAGAACTGACGTAGCCCACGAGACCATTTAATTTGTGAAACTCCCTTCATCGCCCTAGCATAAAACAGAAATAGCACTCTTAAACGGTGACGTTCGTCGTCATCTTCCGTATCCGCAATGCCGCGAAGTAAGTCCCACGGAGACATAGAGCCTTTTTTACCCCGCTTAACATTACCTTTGGTCACTTCATCCATCATATCCCAAGTAACCGCATCACCTGATGCCGTCTTAAGTACGTCACCATTAGAACCAAATTTCGTAATATACTCGCCAGCCTTCTCCCCACCTTGAATATCCATACCATACTCATTAGGACAATCCAGCCCCGCCCGCGTAGTCATATCTTTCCAACGTTCTAGGCACCAAGACCAGTCAGCATCTTGATGCTCAATCGGCAAAGGCGTTCGAGATAGGTTTGTATCCCTACGGGTAACAGGTAATTTTTGTTTGCTTACCACAATAATATGGAAATGAGGATGCCAGCCGTTTTCACCATAACGGATTTCAAAAGAGCGAATATGCCCGATAATGCCGTATTTTTCCTTAAATCGCTTTGCAGGCGCTCCACGCCACCAACCCGACAGAGCATTACTCATTTTAGGTACTAGCGATTCAATCGTATCAGCCGCTGTATGTGGTGCGGTAAATGTTAGCAATGAGAACTCAAGATCCAATGCTTCACGCTGACTAGCCGCGATCCGCATTTCATTAGCCTTTTTTTCATTGATTTTTGCGGCGCAAACCGGACACGTCCAAACACTAGCGCATTGCGCTATACCGCTATAAAAAGCCTTTTTATGCTCTTCACTTCTAAGCACCTGAGCAGTAGGGGAAATCGTTACACGGTTACAATCACATGTCCTATGTAATTTTTTAAGGCCATTTTTTTTAACTGGGGGATTGCTCCCAAAAAAGGCACGGAGCACACTTGCAGACGCATCCAAAAGCTTAAAACGCTCCCGTCTTGCATCAATGGCATCAGATTGTTTATTAAAAGAAATAACCTCCCCAGTATCACGGTCTATCAGTTCACCGTTAAGGGGGGGGTTCGTAACTTCGCATCTATACCGAGAGGGCACCCCAGCACTTCTTAAAGCCAC
>NZ_JCACRQ010000004.1:0-9433 GCF_059072735.1 Xenorhabdus sp. XBWT | reverse complement strand
TTATGGCTGAGCTTATGGCGGGGTGTTGTTTCTGTCTGTACATATGCTAAACTCTTTTTAAGTTTTGAGCCTGCGCCCTCGTGAATTGTGAGTCTTCCGCCAAGTTGATACACAATTTCGGGGGCGTATGTGTTTATAGTCTAAAATTACTCTGCAATAATCATTTTGTCTAATCATCAGACGGTGAATGGTGACAAAGTTCACTGCCTGACGGACTTTAAATTCCCATTTTCTGAGACGATTCATTATGTAAATTTACAGAAACCCTGTTATTGCATTAGCTTTTCATTGCCTATTTTCAAATAAAATGGCTTACTTGGGATTAATTAACAATTAAAGAGGAAATACTATGCAATATACTACTTACATGGAAATCTCAGGGGCAGAACAAGGATTGTTATCGAAAAACTGTTCAGGCAATGATGCTCATAAAGATAAAATACAGCTCCACTCCCTTGAGTTATCAAAAGGCATTGATGGCTTAAGTGATATAGACAAAATCATTTTAGAAAAAAACGTAGATGGTGCATCACCTTTATTACTTAATGCTATTGATAAAAATGAAAGTTTAGAATTAAAAATCTTTCAGTGCATTGATGATAAAACAACCCATGAATTTAAATTTCAAAATGCATTTATAGAAAAAATAAATACTAATTTCTCAGAAGAGAATAAAAGCTCACCCTGTGAGAGATTACAAATAAAAATAGCTTGATAATTACCATTAACAATGGGCGAAAAAAAAGTTAACGCCCATAAAAAAAGAAGCAACTATGAATACAAAAAAAAACAGCATTTACTTATTAAGTAAGTTATCACAAAAAGAAAATAAATCTTTAAGAAATGCATATGAAAGAGAAATTAAACTCTTAAGAGATGAGGTTGAAAAGGAAAATAAATCTTTAAGAAATGCATATGAGAAAAAAATTAAATCTTTAAGAGATAAACGTGAAAAAAAGATCACATCGTTAAACGATGAACATCATGAGAAAAAAATTAAATCGTTAAACGAAGCATATGATCAGGAAATTCAATATTTAAACGATTCATATGAGCAGGAAATAAAATTTTCAAACAAGTCATATGAGCAACAAATTAAATCAAAAGATAAATATAATCAATGGATTGGTAACTTATTTCACTGGGATCTGCAAGCAATAATTGTAATCAGTGCTATAATATCATCCTTATATTTAGTAACAATATTTGCAACAAACAATAGTCCATTGGTGATGTTTTATATTTTCGCTTTTATATGTTTCTTCTCTATTACTCTTCTCTCATTTGTAGTGGCATTAGATAAAAAAATAAGCTTTTCTCTATATTTAAAAGCAAAGATTATTTACTTTTTTAGTTATTTTCATCTTCGTCATTAAGATACTTATCTAACATTAAATACATTTTATGTGTTAGATTTCCAACTCTATAAGCAAGCATTGGCTTGCTACTAACAAATATTTTCCTTTCATAATCAGCCCGTCCCCACCTAAATAACCTGATCCCTTTTTCAGTGAAAAGTTTATCGAAAATTGAAGATTTTTCTAAGCCGAATGGTGTTTCTACAGGTAAGTGTATAATCCGTTTAGTTTTATCAAATTTAGTCAAAACTCCAAATGCAAAATAAACGCTAATTGCGAAATCTACAGCATCATAGGCAATTTCCCCAACACCTTCCTTGGCACCTAAAGCTAAAAAACCTTCTTCCGTTAAAAATCTACCAGGATTTATGGGATCAATTGCACCATCTGTAACTGCATAAGCGATATTGGTAACTCCCTCTATTGTATCGCTAAACCCTGTAGCCGCCCCTAGAAGTCCCATCGTTTTAAGCTCTTTACTATTTATTAGCTTCCCCGCTCTAAACGTCACAACTCCCAACCCGAACTGCACAGCACCACCGATAACAGCCCCCGTCTTTTCCGCATAAAAGACAAACCCTTTCCCTGAGTATTCTTGAGTATTTAAGTAAGATTGTTTATCTTTTTTTCGCAATTGTTCATAACCATATCTTTCCGATTCAAATTCCAATTGTATTTCATCTACATATTGTGAAGCCTGTGTCCAATATTCACCGCCTCTCCCTTGTTCATAATTATATAAAGCCGCCTGAAAATCATTCTTTATCAACCTAACAACCTGACTTATTTCATATTTATAGCCATTTTTAAACTCAATATCATCCAACAAATAAGCGGATGAATATTGAGAAAGCTTAATTAATTCATTGGCATAAAAATTAAACTTTGTCTCTAACGGTGATGACATTAGTACACCCTCTCTTCCCATATGCTATAAGAGCTGGTTCCGGCAGTTACATGTTCCCACGTGATGGATTTAAATTTAATGGATAGAGATTCCTCGGGTTGCGCATCATTATGTGTTATGGAATTTGGACAAAAGAAATTGATATTCACCAACGATGCTTCGGTTAACTTAATTTTATAATATAATTCAAGACCACCATTCATCGCAGTTCGATAAAAGAAAAATTCACAGGTTAATATTTCATTTGATGTTAATGCCTGTGATAATAGAGGAGATGATTTATCGATAGGTTTACGTATATCTATAGGCTGAAAATTTACATTTTGATGCATTGATAAGTTAGAGGATAATTCATTAACCAATATTTCGTCTTCGTGACCTTTTTGAAATTTATTCCCTATAGAATCTACAGTAGAACACCCTCCAGAGATTAACCCCTGTTTTTTTCCTTGTAACTTAAGATAAATAATATTCGCCATTACTATACCCTATATAATTTACTTTAAAAAAGCATGATATTACAAAAATGATTCAAAATAAAATTTTAAAAATGAAAAAAATTATCTAATCCATACGTTAAGATACCCATAAATCATTATGTCAAACGGGTGAGGTTAGTCACTAAAAATACCCATTAGTGACGTTAAAAACTCCTGCAAAAAGGAATAAGATTAAAATCTGTTTCTAAGATGACTGCAAATAATGATGCCGAGTTAGCGTATTGAGTAGGGATTCTGCCTCTGACCTACGACTGCCAGTATACTAACCTGTTTAGCCTGATCGTCTACCTCGTAAAGCACATGTTGCCCTACTAAACTTATGCGGCGTACATCTTCACCATAGCGTGAATCGACTTCGTACAGACGGGGAAATTCTGCCAGTTTGTCTGTCGAGTTCAGGAGGCGATCCGTTACGTTTCTGGCATCCCAGAGTGATGAGTTTTCCGCGATATAGTCAAAAAGCGCCATGACGTCTTCGATAGCTCCCTGTTTCCATTCGACGTCATACGTCATCGCGTAACGCCTGATAACGATTTTGTAACTGTTGGCGAAGTTGTTCGGTAGTGATGCCTGGGCGACTATCAGCACGTGCGATCGCAACTTTGGCTCTTACCCGTTCTTCGTACTCAGCCTGTGCCAGTTCCTCGTTAGCCAGTCGTTGCAGAAGTTCCGCATTTCGGGTTGCGTTGTCGCAGGGCATGATCCGAGGCAGATTCTCCGCCAGTTCACGCAGGAAGTTGGCGTTTTCATAGTGGGTTGTGTTGTTCATTGTCATGCTCCAAAGGTTTTTCTGCTGGTTGTGCCAGAAGATTGACTTGTGCTGATTATACGCCATTAAATTTAATTAATTAAATTAAGTCGTGAATAGCTGATCTCAGGGGGATGAGCCGGAACTGTCCAAAATTTTGTTGTGTTAATCCCCATTCGTGGCGCCACTTGGTAAAACCCAAGTGACGCCAGTAAAAATCATATCCAAGGGTGTGGCCTGTCTGATGTTAGACAAAACTTAACCCAATGAAGCCAGTAATAAATATCGGCAGGCTTTAGACAAACAATCTGCAAGTGACTTATCAAGACTTCATTGTCATGATTTATTTCGGGGCTTGCGTTCTATCAGGCTACCAGTGTTATCGAAATAGCGGCTGGGCCAAATTTGGGAGGGATGAAGCTTGAGGTAGTCGGCAATTATCCATTCACCTTTTGGCCAAGGTCGGATCAGGGTATTGGCTAATGTGGATGAACTTAACCCTGCTTTACGGGAGATTGCTGCTAAGGTAGTTCCTTGTTTACGTAAGGCGGCAATGATATCGGCAGGATGCCAGTCTTGGTTCGCATTCATATCTGTTTCACCTCATGTTATTGGTGGCGATTCAAATAGGGTTCGCAGTACCGGGAGTGTTTAACCGGTGAGTCATTACCTCTCCTGTTTGAATCACCATAGATAAAAGGTGAAAACAGACACACAGGTAAAACTTGTTTTACCTGTGCTGATGAATCTCAGGGCTGCGACCCCTTGCTATCAATTTTAACTGATAGCTATTTCAGATTACCGAATTAACTACTTAAATAAGTAAAATAGTAAGTTAAATCGATATTTAATTGGTGTTATTAGTGTGTGTTTGTGACCTCATTCACCTCATAAGTTTCCAGTAATCGGCTTAACTTACGTATTTTTTTCATGGTGGCGTAGATACAGCTATGGAGATGTCGCACATTCTCATGTATGTCATCTTTTCGGCAGAGATACTCTGCACATTTAATCAAATCAGTGGCATCTCGTGCCAGTGCATAGGCATTTTTTGAGGTTTGGTAAGTAAAGAGTTTAGCCATGTTTTACCTCTATTCGATAAGGTAAAACAGTTAAATGTACAGAGGAACACCAGAGGATTATTTTCATTTTTGCTTTCTCTAATTTTATGGTGGCGACTCAAACAGGGTTCGCAGTACTGGGATTCATCAAACCAGCGAGACAATAGTCTCCCCTGCCTGAATCGCCATTGAGAGGCAAAAACAGGCACACTGGCAAGCAGATAACGTTACCAGTATTGATGAATCTCAAGGCTGCGACCCCTTGACTATCGGATTTTGCCGATAGCGTTATCAGGTTAACGGGATAATTAAAAACATTCAATAATAAAATCAAATGAATGCGACAACGAAAACAGCGACCTGTCACTCAAAACTTGTTTTTGGGTGGCGGGTCGCTGTTGACCAACGAGCGAATGCGAGGCGGTAGGGTTTGATCAAATGACAGAATGCACATAATCACCACCGTATAAAAAATAATACATATCACTCGCTGGCAAATTCCTCATAAGTTTTAAAGTAAAAAAAACGGTCTGTAATTTCAGGAGATAAGGACTGTAGACGCCCGCCAATCGAGGCAGCATCAACGGCGTAAAATATTCGTTTAACCCTGTCCCGTAACTGCGAATCGGGGAACAGATACACCACACCCGCCCAATTATTCACTGTTATCTGATTCAGATAGATTTCGACGATTTCACGGTAGCGTTTCGGGGATTTCGCCACCCGTTCCACTTCCACCGCCCAGATGTTCCCGTCCTTGCGCATTAGTCCGTCAGGGTATTTCTGCCCTTTTTCCAGCTTGAGATTGCTGGTCGGTTTCCATTGATACCCGTGATGTCTGGCCGCAAGGCTTAACCGCTGTACATCAAATCGGTGTGCCAGTGTGCTGAGGGTGATTTTTGACGGTTCAAACGCTTTCAGCTTAAACGGGTCATCATGGTCATCCAAGACCATGACAGCCCCGTGCTGGGTAATGCCATACACGTTAAAAGGTCTGTAACCGCCTAAATCCACTTTTTCGGTGCTCAGTAACCCTTTGGCACACATTCGGTTTAACGTCGTGTACACCGTACTGGTCGCCGTATAATTCAGTACCCTGCTCAGGATTTCCGCCGTTGAATAGATTTCATCTTTCAGGAACCGCAGGATAGCCTGCTCGTTATCCTGTTTTTTTGCCATGCGCTCTTTATAGGAGCGGATAAAATTATCGCCACCCATTGTCATCACGACTCTCTCGGTTAAAGTGTGTCTGTGCCACAGACTCGGTAACAGCCTCTTCACGTTGCGGTATTTCTCCGGCATATTCAGGGAAGGATGAAACAGGCTCACCCGCTGAAAAATGAAAATCAGGCTGCTTGAGGGTGGGGTATTCGGTTAATGCAATCTCCCGCCGCGTGGCCTTAATCGGTTTGCTATACGCAATCCGCGCCAGCCCGACACCAATCATCACGGCCGCGCCATCGGGCAGGTGCTGGATAGTGTTGGTGTCGATGAGTTCACGTTTTTCTTTAAATACGGTGGTTTCGGTGCTCATCAGTTCAACATTGCCGGTCTCTGTGGTCACGTTGCGCCGTTCACTATCAACCAGTATTTGCCCCGTTTGTTTGCTCGCCCACTCTGCCACCTTGTAATCTTTCATGCGGTAAATCCATTTAATCGGCGTGTTGTCTATCACCGTTGCTTGTGCAACTTCCGGCTTCATATCGGCACCACACTGACCAAAATCACCGAGGGACTGGTGTGTCAGCAAAATATTACAGTTCTTGTCACGTACTGTGCCGAGGGCTTCCAGACTGGATTTTGAAAGCAGGTACTTAACCTCATCGAGAAAAATATTCACGTGCGTAGTTTCATGAAAACGGTCGCGCTCCTCGATAATCTGTAAGCAACGCACAAACAACATTTTTTGCAGCATGATCACCGATTCATCACGCAGAGAGCCGACAACATACAGACAACCGCCATTAAGGATAAAATCCTTTAAATCAATCCCCTCATGGGTCTGTAAAACGGACAACGAGCACAATTCCTGTAACAGCGTCATAAAACCACTGGCGGACTCCCTGACCTTTTGTGGCAAACGTTGCGCCGCGTCAAGTAAGGCAGCGACATCTGTACCGTGTTCAAACTGGGACGACAGCATTCGAACCGCTTGGCGGTCATTGTCACGGTAAAAATCCGCATTATCGCCCCGCCGTCCGAGACTGAAGCCCGATACCAGTAATTCATTGAGCTGATAAGAGGACAGGTCACGGAAAATATTCAGTTGTGCAGGTTTACCCTGGCGTAAATCCAGCAGTAAAAATTTATCAGACTGCCCTTTGAGAACGTGCGGGGCAAATTCATCGTTCTTCGGATCAAAAACGATGACCGTGTCATTAAACATTCCGGTACACTGCGCCAGAGCACAACAGGCCAGCACACCTTTACCACTGCCGACTGATCCCATTATCTGAACATTGGATTTCACCCATATCTTGCGCGGGATGTAGATAGGGTGGCGTTTCTCGTCCAGTCCGAGGAATACGGCATCCTTGGCCGCCGCCGTATTAAAATAATCAACCGGATTAAAATCAGGCACAGACGCAAATTGCAGTGAACGGGCGTCAGAAAGTTCGCCCGTTCGCCCTTTGTGCTTATTCCGCTTTTCAATGATAACGCGGTTAATGTCTGCATCTTTTCTCGCCATAACGTCACGGATAAAAATAAAGTAAACCAGACTCGATACAATCCCCCCTGCTACCAGAGAACCCGCCAGCCAGAATGCCGGATAAAAACGGTTTTCACTAAACCATAACTCAAGCGTGACTTTGTCATTGATGATAAAGCAGGCAAAAACTAACAGAAGATAAGCTAAGGCAGTTAAACCAAACAACGCGCTCACCAATGACATAAATAGCCGTGCAATCCAGCGTCTTGCATAAATACGTTTGGACGGATTATCCAGATTCGCTTTCTGACGCCACACTAACGGGATTGTTTTCCCATCACCCGTTTTGTTGTGCAATTGCGCTTTTCGAATCGCCTCACTGCTCACACCCAGCAGGCTATAAGCATGTAATGTCCGGCTCAAAGTAAAAAAAACAAAACTAAAAACAAACCCGCAAACAGCAACAGCCAGCCAGTCCGCTTCAATGACAGAAAACGCGAACGGATACGCTTTCAGAACAGAATACAACGCCGATGATAAAGACATACTCCCCCTCTTTTTGGTGAAATTCTCGCGCCCCTGCGTGAGAAAGAGGCTCAGAACGCCCCAGCGTGATAAGCCTCGGTTTCATACTTTCGCATTGCGTCCAGCTTGCGAAAGTACACAAGAAACAGTCTGCCCCAGCAGATTTTTCGCTGTGCCATAAAGCACAACGAACCTGCCCCAGCAGGTGAGAGAAAAACACAACCCCAGTTGTGATTTTTCGGTGGGCTGCGCCCCGTCAAAGTGAATGCCAGTGAGCGCATGACCAAAATGAAAAACAGCGAAGCGTTAGGTGCGTTCAGCGGCGTAGTTTTTGATTTTGGTCATGCGTGAGCATGACGGGGCGCGGGTGAATTTCTGACGTTGGCGGCGTCCAGCCGACATAAGACAGAAAGAGGGGAAAAATGAATGTTGGCAGGCGTCCAGACTGACATAAATGAATTTTTCCCTTTGTTGTTTTCGCAGCCCTAGCGAAGAAAATAACCATGCCGACAGGCATAAAGATAGCTATATAATATAGGTGATTAAATAAATTGTTAAGTAAAAAAGGGTTCTTATATAGCTATTGAGTGACCGTGCAAAACATTAAGTTCAGTAGATATTCCGCTTCCTCGCCCACTCGCTCGCTGCGCTCGGTCGTTAGGCTGCGGCGAGCAGACGGTGCTAAAAAAACCAATGTTCTTTAGCTAACGTCAAAAGACAAAAAAGCCCCAAAAAGGGGCTGTTATCTGATATAGGCTTATCTGGTCTAGTCGAGCAGTCCGTTTTTCTTTTTGTGGTAGTACCATGCGCGGCTGATACCTAATTTCTCCCACGGCTTGAGCGTTCTTTCAGAGTCCGCTACCGCCCCACGCTTAGAGATTATCCCTCCTTTGCGTCCTCTGGCGGCCTGGATCTCTGGCGTATGCGTGTCTGCAACATACTGCGCGAACGCCTTTTCGCTCATACGCTGGTGTGTCCACTTGGCAATACTGCGCCCGATACAGGCGCATTCCGGCAGCGATAGCGGGTTGGTCAGCTGGACGTTGTACATTTCCACACGCTGAATGACGGCCAGTTGCCACTGGGCAAAATCGGGATACCCCTGCCTAATCGCCCTGTAAGCCCACCTGCGCGTTTTTTCGAATAATTCACAGTTACGCCCCAGCCCGTAATTAAAATCGTTTACGCGGGCTTCTGGGACGTTAAAATCAACATAATCGGCAAGTTCGTCCAGCGTGTAGACTGCCTGACGCCATGTTGTTACCTGCCAGTGCTGGTTAAGGGGGTTTTTGCAAATCAGTCCGCTGTAATTCACGTCTGCACGGAGTTTCACACACAAGCCACGTTCTACCGATGCGGCATATTTCAGGGCTTTGATACTGGCATCGGGGGCAGTTCTGACGGCTGTTTGTAGCCCATAAAGCAGATGGGCATGTCCGTTCGTCTGGTTCTTTACCGTGATGTTGGGGGCAGGCGCGTTGCTGTCCGTCCAGTCTATCGCCGCGCCAACGCGATCAACATCAAACACAAACCAGAAAGCGGCATGGGGGGGATTGTGTTGGATGTAACGGGCGAGCTTGGCCACATCGGCGTTATTGATACGCAATCCATAGAGTAAATCATCCGTGTGATAGGGTTTTCGGGGCAAATGGTCGGCAAAATAATCCAGTGCAAAACTAGTCAT
>NZ_JCACRQ010000003.1:0-45927 GCF_059072735.1 Xenorhabdus sp. XBWT | reverse complement strand
TTTTCTTAACTCTAGTTTATTTGTGTATTTTAAGTAAAGCACCTAAAAATACGCAAAGCAAGATATTTGGTGAAAAATTGTTAAAAATCACACGGATTGATTTTCAATAGTTAACTATTTGTTTTATTTCATTTAGGTAACAAATTTTAAATATTTGATTTTAAATAAAAATTTAAATGGTTAATTAGGTAACATGTTTATGGTAACTAAAAATATTTTTTAATAAATTTACGATTTATATAAATCGATTATTAGTTATTTTATTTAAATAACAAAATCAAAGAATAAATATAAAAATGAAAATTAAAAAATAATCAAGTGAAAAAAAACTTAGTAACAAAAAACAAGAACAAATAAAAGTGTCATATACACATACTTAATTTATTTAAAGTATCGTTAATAACGAATAAAATACATAGAAAAATCGAGTCATAGTATCAAATAATAAGAAATATAAATTAAGTAACATATAATAAGTATTATTAGTAACAATTAATACCATTATACACGTGTATAATGGTAGTAATTGATACTACAATAATATCAAAATCACAGAATATTAAACAATGTTTATTTTTATTGATATTATGTATTCTATTAATATGATACTTTAATTTAGCGGTTTTTTATGAACTATAACTTTAAATGTTCTTAATTTATGTTATTATATATTAATAGATAATAAGGGGGTTATATGACTCAGAAGATTAAAATTGGCGAATTAATAAACGCATTGGTCGATGAAATCGATGAGATAGATGTATCAGAAATGCCTCAAGGAGAGAAAACCCGAAAATACAAAGCGGCTGCGTCTAGATTTAAAAACGCATTGTTTACCGATAAGAGGAAATACCGAGGAAAAGGGTTAAAAAATAGAATATCTTCAAATACTTACAACGCTTACATGACAAGAGCTAGAAAAATATTTGATGACAGATTACATCATCATTTCTTAGATAATGTGACGAAACTAGCGAAGAAATATTATTTATTTTCCGATGAGCTACATAGTTGGATAGAACTTTCAACCTCAGAAATCAGGCAAAAATTTATTGCATTACAACATCAATTAAAATGCATTATTCCACTAACTGATGAACTAAATAAAATAAAATTTGGAAATCGTTCTGCAGAAAATAGAATCATTCGGATAGCTAAAAAATATCCAGCATGGTCATTCTCACTGTTTGATCTAAACAGCAGTGAATGGTTAGAACGACGTAACCATCTATATAAATTGCTCGGACAGGGGCAATTGCTATTAGAAGATCTATCTAAGCTGAAAATAAACCATGACGTACTCTACTCATTACAATTGAGTCAGGCAGAACGGACCTCTATTCAAAATAGATGGAATGACGTTCTCAGTAACAAAAAGCGTAGCGTCGTTTGGATTGATTATCCTGCATATATTCAGGCACTGCATAATATATTAAATGCACCTGCTCATTCATTTGATTTAACCACCAGAATAGGAATGGCGCCGTTAGCGTTTGCATTAGCTGCTACATCCGGGCGGAGAATGATTGAAATCATGGTGCATGGCAGTTTCAAAATTGTTGGAAAATACAAAGTTGAATTTTTAGGACAAGCGAAAAAACGGACTGGAACAGATACCGGGCGCACTATTTACACGCTATGTGATTCCAGTATTTTCATGGAAAAATTCGAGTTACTACGGAATTGTTCTGCAATATCAGATTTTGGTGAAATCATGACAAATGATGATCCAAATGATACTCGGTCACCAAACGCCAAAATTAACGCAGTAATAGCGAAATCTTTTAACCCCTGGGTAAAACAGTTTTTCAATGATGATCGCCGGGTTTATAAAGACAGTCGCTCTATATACGCAAGAATTGCGTATGAAATGTGGTTTCATCATGATTCTCGCTGGGCTGATGTTGACGAGGATGTATTTTTCTCCGAACTACTGGGTCATGACGATGAAAACACCCAATTGCACTATAAGCAGTTCAAATTACAAAATTTTTCACGTACTTGGAAACCTGATACTGGCAACGAAAATAGACGATTAGAGGCGCTACAGCAATTAGATGATGAAATGCCAGATTTTGCTAGGGGCGATGCTGGAGTCCGAATTCACACCGAAACTAAAAAAATTGTCGAACAGTTTCCGTATGATTTGGTTACCTCATCTCAGTTACGTACGTTAGGGTTCAATATCCCACTGACCAAACGGTATTTAGAGTTCGCTGCAGACGCGCTAGAGCAGGAGATTGGCGAAAACGGTCGATATCAACTGATAGATACCTCACCAAAAATCATTATTCAGGATAACGACGACGAGGAGCTGGTAGAGGTAGATGATGAATCCATTGACGATGATGAAATAGAAATTGATGACGACAATGATATTGATGAGACTGAACCTGAAATAGAGGTGGAACCAGAACAGGAACCTGAATCGCCCCCTGAAGCAGCAGAAAATCCAGAACCGACTGAACGCCCCAGATTCTCTGCACCACATCGCCGTGATGATGGTCAATGGGTTGTTAAATTCGAATACAGCGGCCAATATTACTCATGGATAGGTCAAGCTAAAAATCTAAAAGATGCGATGACTCAGGCATGGTTGACGTATTTCAGCTAGTTTTAGGTAAAATATGGAACAAAGAATGCCGTTAGACAACCATTATAAATTATAGGGTACTAGGCCACATGCATCAGCATAGATTAGTTACTGACGATTTAGGTACGTTTTTAGTTATGTCTAACGACATTAACTACATTGATATCGAATTTATTTTTTCTGAAGAATCTACACGAATCATAAATTTAAGAATGTATTTTTGCCCACCTTCCATAGATATTGTTGCTGCAGAAACCATGAATAGAATGTTAGGTGAAGATTTAAAAACTATGCATGTACAGGTTGTTAGCTTCTTAAATACAGAACAATTAAATTCAAACACATCTGATTTTTTCTCAAAACCTGAAGGCTCCATCAATTTAAAACTCGATGAACTTAATTATCTTTACGCTACCTTGGTTGACTTAATGCTAAAAGTTGCAGAAAATGAGAATATAGAAATTCTTTATTTTTCAGCGTATGAAAAACGACTCAACAAAATTTACTCTAGATATGTGAAATTTTTTGCTAAAATGCACAATCTAGAATATATGCACGATGGAGGCAGTTATGCGATACGAATGCAAAGACACTCATAACAAAGAAAAAATCGATTACGAAGCTATCCGTCGCAGCAAAAACGAGATGCTAAAAAAAGTCATTGCAGCTCATAAAGAGGCTGAACGTAAAGGCGAAATCGTATATAAGCCTCTTTAATGAACAACCCCGCCGCAAGCAGCGGGGTATCTCAAAACAGTGCCAGTTGATGATCTGAATGCAGTTTGTGATATTCCTTACCTTGATTTTTGACGTACCGTCCAATCATCTGTTCATCGCCGTGCTTGCCGACCGTACTGGCAAAATAGCCGTCAGTCCAAAACTCGCCTCCCCACAGAGCTTTCTTCACTTGTGGGCAGCGTTTGAATATTTCACGCGCTGTCAGACTTTTGATTAGTTTAACAATTTTAGTCACACTGTACGTAGGCACTGATTGCACGAGAAAATGCACGTGATCTTTGTCCGTACCTATTTCTAGAAACTTCACCTGATAGCGAAGTTCTATATCCAGACACACCGTTTTCAGAATTTCATCAACACTATCATCAAACACGGCTCGCCGATATTTTGCTGGCAAAACGATATGGTACATTAGCACCGTAACATTATGGCTTTTATGGATGTATTCACTCATCCATTTAGTTTACGCCGCAAGCGGCGGGGAATATAACCCTTAGAGATTTAAATAGCTTATTGTGCATTTTCCGATTTATTTTATACGAACCTCTGGGCAACTGTTGTTTGTTCACGTGAAAAACTCCTACCGACCTATCTACGCCCGCTGGGGCAACAATGGGACCGCGGTCCCACCCTTATATTTAATTTCATATCTTTGCCTCTCTGTTTCTAATCGCAATTTGGATGCGTGCCAGATTAACAGTCGTCTGTTTATATTTCGCGGGTGTATTGGGATAGATTTTATTTAAAATCACATTCTCTTCACGGCTAATCATGAGTAAATTATCAATGTGGCAATTTTGAGAGTTACCATCTTTGAAAATTAAAATAGAACCAGTGGGTAATTTTCCGTGATGATTTTCCCATATGACATGGGATTTTAGTCTCCATCGTTTATGATGGGCTACTTTTATATAAACATAGCCGTCACTATCAATGCGTTCTGAACCGACCTCACGGCGATGACTGGGGATTGCTCCTTTCTTGAATGATGTTACATTTGATCTCATTTTCCCCTTAGTTCCTGCATTATGGGGTTTGTTCCCTTTTGGGAAATGCCCAGTACGCCCCGTGCGCAATCCCAATCGTTTTCTGAATCCGTGAAGTGATTTTTTGGTGTGGTTGACTGAAAAATATTGATTAAATTTGGTGGTCAGTTCCTCTATGGGTAGTAGATAATTTTCTCTCATCCACTCTTTCATTTCAGCGGTGTATTTAAACTGAGTCATTTCTACCCACCTAAATATTTAGGTACACAGTCAACATCATCATTATCTAATGCCCTTTGAACTTCCAACGTTAATTTTCCATTATTGATAATCTGAGTAGAAATTACTGAAATACATTTAGCGCGATTAAATTCATCCTTAAGATTTTCGCCTGAAATACTCTCATCAGACAGCCGCTCTAGCTGGGAAAATAGATGATCATTTAAATCAGTCAGTTTATTTTTCATGGTATTTACCTATAGGGTTAGATGTTCTGTTTGGATTGCCGAGCACAGTAACTGAATTTTGAAAAACGATGGGCCGTCTTTCTTGTTTTTTCTGTTGTTTTTTCTGTTGTTTTCTCTCCTCGTTGCGTTTCTTCTTCGCTCTGGATATACGATTCCATTCGAGAGTGCAAATAACACAGGCACCCGTTGATATGTAACGTTCTGTATGTCCTTGAGGGCACGGCCGCCCTTTAGTATATTTTTTTAGATCTTTCAAAAGATTTTTCATAATTACCCCAATTAAACAGCCATGGCCGCAATATTAATTGCTGCGTTGATATCACGATGATGATCCGCGCCACAAATGCACTGCCATCGCCGTATGGATAATGTTAATTCATTATTAATATGACCACAGGCGCGACCTGTTCATATGAACCGACCTACTGCGCCCGTGCGGGCGATACGACGTTCTAAGCCATCATTCAGGACTAAACAGCCCGACCTACTGCGCCCGTGCGGGCGATACGATACGACACATGTTACATCAGCACTGGTTATCTGACCTACTGCGCCCGTGCGGGCGATACCCTAACGGTTTTTGGTAGATTAATCATAGTGTTAAACAACCACAAAAAACCTACCAAAATTTTTTCGCAAATTTCCTCTTTCAACCACGATATTTCACCATGTCCAGAGGCGTAAATTCGGGCAGGCCGTGCCCTATTTAAATAATTCATATCAACTCACCATAGCCCACTGTCAGTGGGCTATAATTAATTGATAATTAATTAATAATAGTGACTGAAATATCTGAGTTTTTTACCCCTTTAAACCCTGCTTCATTTAAAATAAGAGACATGTCATTAATAATTAATTCAGAATATTCATATTGTTGAATAGGAAAATCCGCATCTATATATTCACGTACTTCAATTTTATTTAATTTTACTGTGACTTCCATTTTTAAATCCCCATTGTTCAGTAATAATTTTTTAATGCAATTGGCTATTAGAAATACCTGAGTTTAACTGGTTAATAATGACGATTTTCAATTGTTCCAATGTGGATTTTTCCATTGGGGAAAAATCGTTTGTATTGAACGATTCCCAGCTAACTCTACATGTATTAATTTTTTCATCATAAACAATACCAATCTCTAATTTTGCAGCCATAATATCACCTCGATTTAATTTCAATAGTTAAGTTTTTTATTTCTTGAAATGTCTTTCAATCCGCGGTAATAACCACGTAATAAATTACGGCGAACTATGCTCAACAATCCAGGTCGATTTAATTCAACTGGCAATTTATGAAATTTAATATTCCGTGGATTAATTCCATCGAATGCCATTTCATAACCTGAGTTTTGTAATTCGTCTCGTTGATATTTTAAAAACGCATCCCAATTACAATGTGGACACGGGGCATTATTATCAATGTCGAATTCGTATTTAGGACAATTACAACGGATGTCGGTATCCATGATTAACCCCGCGCTCTCGACTAATTAGACCATCCCATTCGCGACGATATTGTTCTGCCTGAATAACCAGATTTTTTGCGGCTAACAATAAATGTGCTGTGTCGCGGATATAAATATTCGCATCATGCGATTCCATCGTATGATGGGCGGTATTAATCAGGGCGCGAATTTGCGAATGTAATGACGCCAACTCTTCGGATAAACCAAATTCGTTTCGACGAATATTGCTCATATTACACCCCCGAACGGTAGGCGGGCACGGAAAAATAAAACGAATTTTTGGGAGAATTGTTGGCGGGCTGAATCTTCACTATCAGCTATAGTGGTGAAAAAGTGGAGATTATTTTTTTTATCGGTGCGGTAAATAGCCGCAAATTTGTAGGTGTGCATTGCAGAAACCTCATTCAGCATTTTACGCTGCCACCAAAGTTTCCACGCCTGGTGGCAGTCCAAACGGAGGTGGAAATACCGAGCTGAATGAAATCGGCCAACCCAAAGGTTGCTCCGCTTGAACCGCCATATATAATGTTCAAGCTACGCAAACAAAAAAACACGCCGACGCGTGTTGTTGCGTCATCCAGCCAATCGGGTTTCCACGCCCGAATCACAGATTTTGCTGTGACTCATTAAAACTACCCCAACCTAAACCAAACGTCAATAAATATAATCGAAAATTATTGTTAATTGAGTCACAAAATACTGTTTTGACTATTAACAACACAAAAAAACTCACATCAATTCTGTAAATGCTGGGCATGATTCATTTGTTGATGCAGGATACGAACGACCAGAATATCGATATCCCGGACAGTGTAAAAAACAGTGTGACGCTGAAATTCAATCCGCATCACACCGGGTATAGCAGGATAATCCCGCCCAATATCGGGCATACTAGCCAGTGTCTTTAAAAACGCATCCAGAGCGGCGGTGTAGTGATCCGCCCGGGTTTCCCCGAATTGCATCAGTGTATAGTCATAAATTCCAGCAAAATCTTCTGCCGCCCGTTCTGATAACCTATACACGATGGTGCCGTTTCCTCTGCTCAGCAATGTCCCGCAACGTCAGCGAGCTTTCTCCACTATTCAGCCCATCAATAACTGCGTTACGGATCGCTGAGTCCTGATTTTCCTGCTGTTCCAGCAAACGTAATGCCGACCGCATCACTTCGCTGGCTGAACCATAACGGCCATTCTCAATCATCCGTTGCACAAAGCTGTCGAGTTGTTTGCCCATACTGACAGAAGTAATTTTTCTCATATCACATACCTGTATTAACAGTTAATACATTAAGCTTACTGCAAACTATCAGATCAAGCCACATTTTAAACGTTATGATTTATTAAGATACGATATTTCAATTAATTACGCCCAATAACATCGTCAGAAATACGAATTTCAATCGAATTATTCATAGTCATTCCTCATTTATTTTTAACTACACAGCACAGCCTGTACCCCATTGTGACTCGCATGACGCGTGTCGCTGACAAACTGTCTCAATAGCTGCAGCTCACCGCTAGACAGCCTTTCCATAAACTCTGTGAGGAATAGCGATGCAAACGTCAACGCTATACTGGTTGGCGACCACTGTCGCACTGTATCCAGCTCATCACGCGACAACGCGGTTTGTGCCCAGTCCACCGGAATTTTCACCGGAATCCTACCCAACGCGTGTTCTATTACTGAAACAGGTGCGGCGGGAGTGTCTCCTGTGGATCGCGGATCATCATTTATATATAGAGAAACATTCGGATCGCGATCCACCTCATCAACCCGCACTGTTTCTGGTTTACGCGGGGATAACGTCATTCCCGCATCACGTCGTTTGCCAATAATATCGCGCATAAAATAAATTGATTCTGGAGTGATGGTATAAACGGTTGGTCGTTTTTCACCGACTCTGGGACGTCGAGTTTCGATCTTTAAACCGAGGGATTTGCATATCATCCTGAAAAAATCGGCCTCGTCTTTTATTTTTTGGTTTGGTTGATAATACCCACCGATTTTTACGATATTATTGAACACGTCGGCGTTCTCCGGGGTCAACAGCATGTCACGAGCCTGCGCCAAACGCTCTCGGTCGATATTGCCGGAATAACCTGTTCCCAATAGTTGTTCGAAATCAATACCACACGCGGCAAAATATCTGCATAATGCGTCGCGCTGGATTGACCAAAATTTGCGTAAACTTACATCAACAACAGGCGTGCATTTAACTGATATTGGTTTAATAGAAGGATTTTTTTCCCGAAAAATTTTATCAGCTTGCTCTTGCGTCATTGCGGAACAGACGAAATTTTGCCATTTATTGCCAATTTTGTATCGGTAATGAAAACTCAGTAGGGCCTCTTCTCTGTCCCAGCGACGAACTGTCAGTTCATCCTGTAATATCAGTTCGATCCGTTCAATTTTTCGTTTACCGCCTTCACGATGAAATTTCAGACTGGATTCGTCGACGGGCAGCATCATTTCGTATTCAATTTCCCAACGATTTAATTTCGCCCGTTCTTCCTCTGATACAGCACGCCGTGCCAGCAATTCTTGTCGTTCGTCGTCCGATGGTGTTTCGGTATTAATATGCAATTGAACCAACTCATCCCAGCGAATTTCGCGCGCCTCTTTACGTAATTCTTTGCCGAGTTCGTTTGCGTCCAAATCAATTGCCAATTTTTCGACCCGATACCCGTCGCTATACATAATGCACAACATATTGTTGGCGTAATCGTTTTTGGCTGTGTTCTCCAACGCCGTGGCTTCGATTTTCATTTTGGTAAAATCGGTGTTTGCTATTCCTAACGACAGTCGGTCACCATCCAACACCACATCGGTAATTTCGCCATTTTTGCCCGCGTTTTCTAACATGGCCTGTATATATGCTCGTTTAATTTTTACCGGATCGGTTTCACGTCGTTGCCGAACGCGGTCAAATCCGATGATGAACTCACGGGCTGTGCGGTCACGGCGCAACATTTGAATTGCGTCTGATGGCGCGACTTCGCCGCAGAACATGCCAAAATGTCGGTCAAAATGGGGCGTTTCGAACGAAACTCCCGATGAAATCGACGGACTGTAAATTAATCCGTCGTATTTGATGAGCATTTTTTTCGGCGAATCGGTAAACGCCTCAACTTCCGGATTTGGTTTTGTGTTGAGGTTTACGCACAGAAATTTTTTCTCTGGATGATCCTTTTCCAAGCGTGTAGCTACATCCTCTGCGAACGTAGCACTATCAGTTGCTAATAGGATTTTTTCACCACGCTTAACTGCACCGACAACCTCTGTCATTATGCGATCTTTTTCTGTATAGAGAACACGGATTGGTTCACCCGTTTCCCGGTTGCGAACGTCAACCGGCAATTCAATAACATGAATTTTTTCCCATACAGGTAGGCCAATTTCTTCTCGGCGTTTTATGGCCAACTCAGCCAATTCAACTAACAGGTCATTTGCGTCCGCATCAACCATTACGGGGTGTTCGGTAGTTCTGGCCAGCGCGTCAATTAACTGATTGAAAACCCCAACAGGGTTATCCATGGCTTTGCCGGATAGAATCGCGCGTAACCCCTGAGTTGCCTCATCCAACCCGAAAAAATCGTGATTTTTCATTAATGGCTGCCAGCAATTTTTGACAATTGAATTCATACAAATTGTCAGTTTATTGGCGTACGTCGCCGCATTCTGAGCACCCTGATCTTGATAGTGCAGGATATCTTTGTCGCCACTGGCCATCATCTCCCATAAACCACCGATGAGTGACACGCGGTGCGCGACGGCAATGCCGCGTTCTGCTGCATGCATCATTGGGCGCAATAGGTGCTGTGATTTACCCGAACCCATTCCAGCACGGACGATAATAGGACCCGTCAGCGATTTGACGTAATTCAATACGTCATCGGTCATGTGCGGTTTATCAAACTGTTTATAGGTGATGTGTTTCGGGCGCAGTTTGGGATCAGTTATGCGTTCGCTGAACGAACGAGTATTTTGTGCCTTCCGGCATTTCCAATTAAATCGTTTGTTAACACGGTGACGAACTAATTTTGAAAATTCGGTCAATAATCCGATTTCTTGTAGTTTTTTTTCTATCTTGGTGACCAATTGACGGGGTGA
Source organism: Xenorhabdus sp. XBWT (assembly GCF_059072735.1). Taxonomy (NCBI): domain Bacteria; kingdom Pseudomonadati; phylum Pseudomonadota; class Gammaproteobacteria; order Enterobacterales; family Morganellaceae; genus Xenorhabdus; species Xenorhabdus sp. XBWT. The sequence goes on along the minus strand of NZ_JCACRQ010000003.1, from coordinate 35,568 downwards.
TAAATTAGTAGGGCAATAGCCCATACCCGCATTAATGCAGGAAGTCAGTTGGTTTTTGATATTTTTAATTTCAACAACAGACAATAATGCTAGCTCAGCATCAAAAATGTTATCGGCTATGCAGAATTGGTTTTCTTTCACACTCAACTGGCGCTGGGTTTCATTTTTACCAAATTTAACGTAGAGGTCGTTAAAATCCGACTGTCCTTCTTCAATGGTTGGGAAAATTGGTCGCGTACATTTAACTGATGGGAATTTTTTCATAATTTCAATTCCCATACGTAACCCAGTGTTCCCCTTCCCTTTGACCCGTGCTGTGTGTTCGTCGTTGTCCAGGGCGCACCAAATTTTTACGCCCTCATAAACAGTGGCCAGTTGATCGACAATGTTAATTAGGTTGCCCGCTGATATTGCCACAACTACCGCATCGAAATTGTTTTTAGCCGCTAAATAGACGGATGCACCTGTCGCGAATCCCTCAACAACGCAAACGCGCTTCGCTCCTTTTAGATTGCCAATGACGTGGCATGCGCCAGTGAATTCACCATCATCAACAGCCCGTGTTTGGTATTTTTCACTGTTGGCGTAAATACGCTGCCAACCAATGATTCGACCGTCTGAACGGTTATCGAGGTGATATAGAGGTACTGCTAAAAATTCGTGTTTTTTCGGGTTGGGACCGTGGTCCCAGTATAAAACACGTCGAACATCGCACGATTTAAAAATAGGACCGATTTGTTTCTTAACCGCGTATGGATGAGAGCCGTCCTCAGCAGACGCATTGTGGAACAGTTCCGATATGTGGAGATATTCCATTAGGGCCTGATGCCGATTCTGGTTTGTTACCCGTCTACTAATATCCTCACGTTTCAATCGTTCTTCGCGCTCTTTTCGCTGTTTTTCAATACGTTTTTGGTTTTCTTGTTCATCATATTGAGCTGGGACCGCGGTCCCACTTGAACGATTGAATGCATGGTATGCCGATAACAAAAATTGGTATCCGGACCACGACCCGTCCCCGAACCCTTTTTTGACGAAATTGACAAACGGATATCTAATCCCATTGTTCGATGTTTCCAATCTCGAATAGATTTCTACGCGTCCGCGTAGCTTTTTTTCCAAAACGGCGGGATATTTTCCGGTATATGTGGAATATTTTTCGGCGTTGCCCTGAACGGCTACGAGTTGGATGTTAGGTGCGCATTCATTCCAGTCAACACACGCTGAGGCCGCTATTTCTGCGAGTTCGCCGTATGCAGCATAGAGAATTTCATATGGATCTGAATTAAATTTTGTCTGATAAAAATCGATAATTGTCACGGATTACTCTCCCACCCATAAAAAAAGGTTGAACAAAAATGGGAGATTCGACTAAAATGAACTTACTCAGTTAAGTTCTATTTTTTGACGAATCCCACAAGAACCTCGGTCGCCACAACCGGGGTTTTTTGTATTTAAAATTCCAGTTGGTCTCAAAGGCTCAATCGGTTACTACGCCACATAGCAACTAATTAAAGCACAGTTCAAAACCATTTTAAAGCAAGTTACATTTTCTTGTTCACCATTGTTGATCGGATTGAACCCACGATCATGTTTATGAATTTGATATCGGTTATTTTTAAAACAGTGCGTTTCATTGAAATATCAATGTTATCCAGATGAATTTCGCCCGCCTCTTTCTCGACCCGCGCTAATCGCCGCACCATCACATCCCCGCTATTTGTTACGACGACGACATTTTCACCGTAAACGAGGTTTTCATGGTAGCTGACCAACAGAACGTCGCCATACGTAAACCCGATTAGATCATTACACACACAGTTTAACGCATAAATTTTGTTTGGCGTACTGTCAAAACCAATATATGCGGCAGGGATAAAATTTTTATCACTATTCATATAGCGTTGGTCAGGGCCTGTTTTTGTGTCCCCGACAATCGGAATTTTTTGTTGTGCACCTGTTTCGTCGCCGTCCAGCACCCAGTAAATGGATTTATTCAGGATTTCGGCCAATTTTACGCCAATGCTCAGTGCGGGCATGACGTCGCCTAGTTCGATGTTTCGAACCCCAGCAATGGAGATACCGACGTACTCGCCCACCTCACGTAACGTGAGTCCCAACTCTTTCCGCCGTTCTTTCAGTCTATCGCCTCGTGTTTTCATATATACATAATAGCCGATCACTGTATAGCTAGCTATAGAATTTTTATTTTGAAGCTGGCTTTAAAATTAATTTTGATTTATTGTTGTTTTCATGAAACCGAACGACCTCATAATCTACTATGGCGACGTAGTTAGAGCAGCCAGAGCACTCGATGTAACAACGGGCGCGATATACCAATGGCTGGACTCAGGCACTATCCCGAAATTGCGTCAGAGTGATATTGAGGTCAGAACCGCATACCAGCTCAAATCCGATTTCACGTTGAATCGGTTGGCGGGTCGAAATGTTCACGTTAAATGATGGAGGCGCCATGCTGCAATATGAATACGTGCGCATACATTTGAGAATTGCTCTGTTTGGTTTTGTTCTGAAACAGAACGGTCAGATGGAATCTCTAAATATGGGTTCCGGTGCCGGTAGTCGTTTTAATGAAAAACCGCGTCGCAAAATAGAAATTGATGGCCGAAATATTTTTGTTGATGCTGAACCTGTTCATTATACCGAGACCGGAAAATATCAGCACAGTACGTTACCTATTGACGATGCGACCTACCTATTTTGTGACTGGCGTCGTGCTATTCATTTAATACCGGATAACTCTCGTGCCTGGATTCAATATTGTTACGCATATGATTTAAATTTTGATTACCAAATATCAATTTGCCAAAACGTTTATCAACGATTTTTGTCACTGCATGAACGATATGGAATGAAAAAAATGTCATCAAAAACAGCAACGCGTGTCCGCCAGTTAATTTGGTTAGCCGTTCAGGAATCCGTAGGTGAATTCCGTGATGATTTTCGTCGTGAATTCTCATACAGCGACCTCAGCCGACAAATTGGAATATCCCCATCTAATTGGAATGAAAACTATCAGTCTCGTTGGTATTTGATTATTGAGGCGTGTCGGGAATTGGACGAGGAGGCACTAACCCATGTTGACCAACAATTCCGAATCCAACAGGACCGCAAATATCTCAGATATGCCAGTGTGTCTGTGTAAACAGGTCATGTTGTTTCAGCCGGAAAAACCCCAGTTGAGGTATTCGAAAAAACGGGATCAGTATTTGATGTTCTGTCCGACCTGCGGTTACAGAACTCGCCCGGACAGCAACAGACAGGCAGTGGTTGCAGATTGGTTTATGGGGAATCGCCCTAGTGATAAACACATCGAAACGTTATGGATAGAGCGCTACACCGAGCTTCAGTCAGAGCCGATAGCACAAAAAATATCAAACGATAATGAACATGGGACCGCGGTCCCAGTTGAATAGAGGATAAATAAATGCCTGATAATGTTTTGGTAACTATTGATGTCACGTTTACTACGAATGTAGAAACAACCGTCGAAATGTCTAAAGAAGTTTATGAGCAGATAACAAATCCCGAATTACATTATTCCCAAATAGTAGGAATTCTGTTTGATCACGGTATAGATTTAGAAAAAGAAGCAATAGATCAAGGATTGGAGGCCGATGAACTTGAAATCAGTTTAGAAGATGAGGAAGAAAACAATAGTTAAATAATTATATCTGATACAAAAATAAAATTAATTAGTAATTAAAATTAATTCATTAATATAACGGTTAGATAAAAAATGAAATCATTTAAAACTCTGTTCCCATACAGGACCAGTACCGAGCTGTCCTACGACATTACATGTGGTATTCATGAAAACACATTTGATGGATTATCTGACGGAGAATTAATCGGCCGTGGCTGGGGAATTATTTGTGATAGCAACAGAATAATAGTGTCTGATAACAGGCTGTTGATTAAATATGTAGCGGAGGTCAGAAAACCGAATGCTGCCGCAGTAAATAAAATCTATCAGGAACGGATTGATAAAATAACCACTGATGGTAGAGAAATAACAGACGCCGTTTATTATGAAATAAAATCTCAGGCTGAAAATGAAGTTGCTAAATATTCCCCCATATCCAAAACTGTTGTTTATTTACTGATTATTCCATTACAGGGACTGATTTTCTGTAGCGGTAGTACTGAGAAAAAATGCGAAGACGCGCTGAAAATGCTGAGAGTCTCCATTGGCGGACTGGCCGTTGAACCCATGTCATTTGTGTCAAATGAATCGCAGATTATGGCCATGTATCTCAGTGGACAAAATGATTCGTACAAATTACCTGAGAATCTGATTATAGCGCCGATGGGTGATGTTATAGCGACATATTCAGATGATGTATCGACTAAATGTTCATTCAGTGGAATGGATTTGGGTGAGGATGAAATTCAGTCCATGTTTTCTCATCCTGACATGGCCGTTCGCTCTGTAGAGATGCAGCTAATTCAGAAAAATAACGGGCTGCCTGTCGATTTTAAATCCCGATTTGTTCTCAAATTACCTGCATCAGGGAACCTGCATTTCAAATCATTCAATTATGAAATTGATGCCAGATTCGAACAAAAACGGTTAGACAGCGAATTTAGTGAGTACACAGACAGTTTGGAGATGCAGCACGAATTTGCTGCCGAGATGCTCATAGTCGGTCGGTATGGACATGAAATTATTACCGGGCTGCAGGCATTTTTCACCGACACAATCATAATGGAGACTAAATAATGGCACGGCAACGAATGGATCATTTAATGATTGATCTCGAAACAATGGGGAAACACGCACACTCCCCTATTGTTGCGTTGGGCGCTGTTTTTTTCGATATCAGAACAGGTGATTTAGGGCAGACGTTGTACATGAATATTTCACTGTCTGAGCAGATGAAACGCGGGGCAACGCCGGATGCGTCGACCATCATATGGTGGCTGCGACAGAGTTACGCTGCGAGACAGGCGATTACCGAGGGAGATGCTAGAAATATTAATTCCGCATTACTAGAATTCGAATCACATATAAACGGGTACTCGAACGGCATTGAGACACTATCTGTCTGGGGTAACGGCTCGTCGTTCGATAACGTTATATTGCGCAATTTTTACGAGCGCGCAAATTATCGCGCTCCCTGGCGTTGGGATGCTGACCGCGATGTCAGAACCATTGTTCAGTTAGGACGTGACATTGGATATGACCCCAAATCTGAAATGCCATTCAGCGGCGAGAGACACAATGCGTTGGCTGATGCTATCCATCAGGCCAAATACGTCTCGGCCATTTATCAGAGATTAATGAACAATCATGAATTCATCACAAATTAACACTATTTTATCGTCCCTGATATCGCGTAGCAGGAATAATTTAAATGATGGCGGTGATGGTTTCATTTCTACTGATTTATTGGTCTATGATGTTGGCCTTAACACACGAACCATTCGTCGTGAATTGGACAGAGCTGTCACTACTGGACAGTTAGAGCGCGAGAAAATCAGAAACGGTAAATCATATAGATACAGAATCCCAACCACTTCGGCACCTGTGGAGCAGGGTGTAAAATTATTGTATAGGAGTGAGTTACATAACTTAAGAGGATTAATTTAAAATATTTATGTGAATATAACAATTGAAACAATAAATTATGTGATTAATTGCGCAGAATAAATTAATTCCCGTGAAATATATGGATTTTACGCATATTGTAACAGCCGATAGGGATATGATTAAAAAATATTGGATAAGACACTTATAAATAAGAGCATTTTTTGTTCATAAATCGCGTCAATCCCGTTTTTCATAGTTTTATGCTAGACATGATAAGATAATTTAATATACTGTATAAAAAAACAGTCATTGTAATTATTACATTTGCTCACAATGGGATAGGCGTTTTTATTTTGTTAGTACAATTATAGGAGTACGACATGGTTGACTCGACTATGGTTACGGGAGATGAGTTGTCTGAACGTCTGAAAAATAAAATGGCTGATTTGGATGCGTTATTGAGATTGGTTGATCTGACGTTAGAGAGAAATGACTCCAGTGTGTTTGAAAATAAAATTGCTAGGTTGGTGAAAGTGGCGTTGAGATACACCGAAAAATGCGAGCGATATCGGTCAGAACTGCATGATTCAACGCAGTCTGACACAGATTCTAATTCAGAATGAAATTATTTAGTTGGGACCGCGGTCCCATGTTGCAAAAAATGAAAAATAATACTACTATTTCCCCATACTAGGGTTTTTATAATCTAAATAATTGAATTCAATAGGTCGCTATAATGCGACCTTTTTTATTGCCAAAAAAACTTGCTGTTCGTTTTGGTCAGAGTTACATGTGTGTTCATGTACGATAACTGACCAAAGGTTTTAAATTATCATGCTAAAACATGCGGATATGACAACAACGGCGGCATGCGTTTTAGAAACCATCCCTGCAGATAATTGGGTAACGGTTGACGCAGTTTCAGAAACAACAGGGTTGACCCCAGCCCGATGCCAATTGATTTTAACACAATTCAGCCTAGCAGGTCTGACAGTAGACCAGAATGGCGAGTTGTTTAGGCGTTGCCAATGACGGCAATTTTCCCAATGTGAAATGGGCGACTGATGAGTGACGTAAACACACATCAGTCATTTGCCTGTTCGAAACAGTCACAGGCAAACCAAGGCCCAATTGCTCGTGTACACAGCGTGTTGAGCCTATCAAAACAGGCCCATTTTTGCTATGAAAAATACTGTTAATTTAGACAGTATCACATTAATTAACGACGACTCTTTACAATTTATCAAAACGTTGCCAGATAACTGCATTGATTTGATAGCAACAGACCCGCCCTATTTTCGGGTTAAATCGTGCAGCTGGGACAACCAGTGGGGTGACGTTAGCGGATATCTGGCCTGGTTGGATGAGATGTTAGCCGAGTTCTGGCGGGTATTAAAACCTAATGGTAGTTTGTATATGTTCTGCGGTTCGCGTCTGGCATCCGATACTGAACTCCTCGTTCGTGAGCGGTTCAATGTGTTAAACCATATTATTTGGGCGAAACCGTCCGGCCCGTGGCGAAGACAGAATAAAGAAATCCTCAGAACCTATTTTCCAGCGACGGAACGAATAATTTTCGCTGAACATTATCAGGGACCCTATCAACCCAAAACGGATGATTATTCCCGCCAGTGCCGCGAACTGAAACAAAATGTTTTCCAGCCGTTAATTGATTATTTCCGTGATGCCAGAAAATCGTTGGGTATTACTGAAAACGATATTCGTCAGGCAACAGGTAAACAGATGGCCAGTCACTGGTTTGGTTATAGCCAGTGGCAATTACCTAATGCGGACGACTATCAAAAATTGCAGACGTTATTTTCCTGCGTTTCTGCGGAAAAACGACAGAACGGGGAACTAAACAGGTCACATGATGAATTGGTTGTACATTATCAGGAACTCTCTCGTGAATATGATGAATTGCGGCAGGAATATGGTTTATTGCGCCGTCCGTTCTCAGTGACGGTTGATGTGCCATATACCGATGTTTGGAATTTTTCACCTGTTCAATATTACCCCGGCAAGCATCCATGCGAAAAACCTGCTGAACTCATGGCTCACATCATCCGCAGCAGTAGTCGCGCGGGTGATGTTGTTGCTGATTTTTTTATGGGTTCCGGTTCGACAATTAAAGAGGCGATAAAACTGAATCGTCGCGTGATTGGTGTTGAACTGGAAACGGAACGATTTCAACAGACTAAAACAGAAATTTTAACGAACCCTGGTAAGCTGGCCTGATATTTCAGGCAACTCAAGGGCTGGCATGTGCCAACCCTTTCTTTTCATTAATAATTCATTCTCTTAATTCAACTAATGGACACTCCGCAAAGGGGGTGTATATGCGTATGGACAAATATACTAGCCCCTCTGCGTATGGATGGGGCGCATTCACTACTATGCTCGGCGCTCTGTCATTAAACGACTGGGCGATTGTTACTGGCATTATCTGCACGGTAGGCACATTCGCCATCAACTGGTACTACAAGCATCGGGAGTTTAATCGCCATGACAAAGACCAAGACCCATACTAAATTAACGGCTGTGGTCATTGGTTTGGTGATTTCCGGTGCGGGAGCGACGGCTATCCTCTCTCAGTTACTGGATGAGAAAGAAGGGAATCGACTATCAGCCTATCGCGATGCAGGCGGTATCTGGACTATTTGCCGTGGTGTTACTCGGATAGATGGCGTTCCAGTTCGTCAGGGGATGAGGCAAACTCAGAACCAATGTAACGTCCTGAACCAAATCGAGGCACAGTGGGCGATTGACTGGGTAAAACGCAATGTACGAGTGCCGTTGACCGAACCTCAGATAGCGGGTATTGCCAGTTTCTGCCCGTATAACATCGGCCCCCACAAATGTTTTTCTTCCACGTTTTACCGAAAGCTCAACGCCGGAGACAAGAAAGGGGCGTGTGCTGAGATCAAACGCTGGATATTCGACGGTGGCAAAGACTGTCGACAGACGAAAGGCCAAGACAATGGCTGCTACGGTCAGGTAGAGCGACGTGCTCAGGAATCGGAATTAACGTGTTGGGGATTGGATGAATGAAGCTCAATTTCACCCATGGTACGGTTATTGCGATGATTATTGCCTCAGTCGCAGCCTTCTTATACCGCTCAGGGTACAAGGTTCAGCTCGGTATCAATAGCGAACAAGCAACCGAAATCCAACAACTGACAGACACAATTAACTACCAGAACACGCACATTGACATGCTGCATGAACTGGACACCAAATACACACAGGAACTCGCCCATGCCAAGACTGAAATTGATACTCTTCGGGCTGATGTTGCCGCTGGCCGTCGCAAGCTGCGCATCAAGGCTACCTGCCCTGTGCGTCAAGCCACTCCCTCCGGCAGCATGGGCGATGCAGGCACCCCACAATTTACCGAAACAGCTCGACAAGATTATTTCCGCCTCAGAGAAATGATGGTGGAGAACGAACGGCAAACTCAATATTTGCAGGATTATGTGAAGACTGAATGTAGAGGAAATAATGGAAAACCAACACCGTAAAATCACGGGTTATCGTGAATTAACCCAAGATGAAATTGATTGCATGAACAGGATTAAGGCACTTGGAGAGGAATTAGGCCAACTTTATGACTATCTTGCAGTCACGAGTGCACAGACTGGTAATCACCAAATTGACATGCGTTGGCTGAACGAAGGTCGGACTGTTCTGCAAAAGGGGATTATGTGCTGGGTTCGTGCCGTAGCTCAACCAACTACGTTCTGAATAATAACCCCAGAGCAAATGATTCTGGGGTTGCAGGAGTATGTTAATACTGAATGTCATGAGGTGAAGAAAAAGGCGAGGGAATGGCTTCAACTGGATACATAAAGGACGGTACACAGCAAAAAATCATTACCGCCCTTGAGTCTGCATTATTTCAGGCTAAAGCTGAGGCTTCATGCTGGGATAACCACTCAGGGGCTGTGGGGGCTTAGTCATGTTATTTTCTTGGTTTTGTTCGTGGTGACAGTTTATGTATGTCACTAACCCTGTCGGATTGATCTGCTAAATCAAAATCACGGCGCTCTGTTCTCTCAGCGCCGATAGCATTAGCTGTTGCTGTTGGCAGGTGAGAATAATCTAGCCTGCCGTCTGCCTGTAGTTGTTTGATTTTATCGCGATGCTTTCTACGGTATTCCAAGCCAGCTAGAGGAGTAGTAGCAGGAATATTGAATTTTTCACGATATTCAACCAGTGTCATATGATGCGATTTACGTACATGGTTGCCTAAAAACGAGAACCGCGCGCCGCACTCTAGGCATTCTATTTTTTCGTGGTTGAGGTATTCGCCTAACTGCTCACGGTTGCTGATGCGTTTTCCACTCATCGAGTAATCCTCGTTCAGCCATAAATACCATCATAGCAATAGCAGTTAGTGCAATAGCAGGAGGGTTGCGTTCACCTCTGCACCATTGATCTACATTATTGCGGTGAACACCCAGAATTCTGGCCATTTCAGAAACAGATAGCCCGAGCTTTCCCCGGGCTTCATTTACCACATTATTCATCTGCATCTTCTTCAAGAGCGGTGATAGCTAATTTAATTTCATTAGTCCACTGCTCTGCTGTTAGCCCCCAAGTTTTCATATCGGACTCATCAGGGCCAGCTAATAACGCGGCTTGAAGGTCTTCGATAGTGTTTTGATTATAACAAGCGGCAGCGAATGTATTGTCATTGTCATTGATAGTAGTCATTTTATTTACCTTTTGTTGAGTGGATATCTTGTTTCGATGATTTAAATATACACTCATTGAGTGCATTGATCAAGATAAAATTACACTCATTGAGTGTATTTGTGATATTTATCACAATCTAAGCCATTCTCAGGCGATCACCTCTTCGGGCTGATGTTGCCGCTGGCCGTCGCAAGCTGCGCATCAAGGCTACCTGCCCTGTGCGTCAAGCCACTCCCTCCGGCAGCATGGGCGATGCAGGCACCCCACAATTTACCGAAACAGCTCGACAAGATTATTTAGTTGGACCGGGAAATGAATCTACGTATTTGATGGTAAAGTCCGGGAATGAATTTACAAACTGAACTGTATAATTGGGTGATGAGTTAACCATTTTCCATTTGCCTGACGAGTTAGCGGAACCCGTTACAACCTTGACCTTCAGATCAGGGAATGAGTTAACAATCTTAACCTTGTAGTCCGCACCGGAATTAACGACTTTGATATTCCCGTAAACCTGAGAAACATCGACCTTGGTTTTAGCGTTTGCCCCAAATGGCAGTAATGCCGCGATTAACAGGACTGCTAATTTTTTCATGTGAACTCCTATTTTTGACAAATTCATTATAGATGATTGGTAAATCACTATGGCTAATCTAAGCGATTTGTCTGACCAGCTAGCCAGATTGAGAAAACAAATCCCATTCGCCACTGCTCAGGCAATGACTAAAGTCGTGCGTAAAATAGAACAGGCTCAGAAAAAGGCAATAGAACGTAGATTAGAAAATCCAACCCCTTTCACCGTTAAATCAGTTAAAAGCCGCGGTGCCCGCAAAAATGATCTTTCAGCGAAAGTTTTTGTTATGCAAACCGCGGCTGAATATTTGGAGCCGTTTGAGGTTGGCGGCGTTCATAAATTGAGTGGGGCAGCATTACTCAACCCCAAGAACATCAAACTCAATAAATATGGAAATCTACCTAGGAACAAACTGAGTCAGTTGAAAGGAAAGGAAGATACATTCATCGGTGAATTGAATGGAGTCGATGGCGTATGGCAACGCAAAAAATCTAAGGCCAAGAAAAGCAATCGACGTCTCAAACGTTCTGCCAATGGCACACGTAGGCCGAGGCAGAAACAGCGAGCACCAAAACTGCTCATTCGATTTGGTGATGCCTTACCCGTTGAACCTGTTCTCGGATATCAGGAGCGGGCACAACAAATGGCACAATCATTGATGCCAACCGCTATCAGTCAGGCACTGAGCGAGGCAATCAGAACAGCCAAATAGTAACTGGGACCGCGGTCCCACCCTGTACAGCATTGTCAAAATTTGACGCAACCGCGGCAGGGTAACGGGAGGTAACAGAGATGGTAACAGCGTCTGATTTTTTTGGGTCCTTCCTAACACTTTGATATATCACGGGCATTGCGCGCCGTGTTTTCTCACTAGCTACGAGTTTAAAAAATTTGGGTAACAGGTAACACAGAGGTAACGATGAAACAGACAGAGGTAACGATGAAACAGGCTGATTTTGCACGGCTGCATAATGTTAGTCGGAAAACCGTAACTCAGTGGAAGGCTCGTGGTTGGCTGGTTATGGACGGTGACGACATTGATGTTGAGGCGTCGAATGCCAATATTTCGCAGTACAGAAAAACTGTTACCCGTGGCGAAAAAAAAAAGAAATTGTCAGAAATAAACCTGCAAAAAACAAATCAGGTAACAATTCATCTGAACATAGCGGTAACACTGGAGATGACGGAGAGTGGTTTAGTGATGACATCGATTCAGACCAATTGAACGATGAAATCTCACTGGATGAATATCGTCGTCGTCGGGAACATTATCGGGTACTACAGGCAAAATTAACCTACGAGAAAGAGGCAGGTTTATTGTTGCCGTATCAGGACATGATTGATGCTGTCAGTAATGAGTATGCAAGGATGCGGACACGATTAATAGCGATAGGGCCTGAACATGGGCCGAGATTGCGAGCGCTGGCATCGACTACCGATGATACTGGTTTTGTATCGGCACTACAGGAATTGATTCACGAGGCTATGGAGGAACTGAGTCGTGATGGAGACGCCAGTAGCTAATCCTATTGCCTGGGACAATTTTATTAATGCTTTAATACAGCAGCGGAAAACAATCCGCCCTCCAGAACCTTTATCATTGAGTCAGTGGGCGAATACCTACGCAGTATTATCAAAAGAAACGAGCGCCCAAACTGGGCGCTTTCGTTCATTTGCATATCAGGATGGCATGATGGATGCCATTACTGACCCTAAAGTGATGATGGTTTCAGTTCAGAAATCCGCACGTGTTGGTTACACCAAAATTCTGGATCATGTGATTGGTTATTACTTATCGCATGACCCGTCACCCATATTAGTTGTTCAGCCGCGTGAAGAAGATGCTGAGGATTATAGTAAAACCGAGATAGCGCCTATGCTGCGTGATACACCTGTGTTGACAGAGATAGCCGGTGATAGCAAAGCGAAAGACAGTAATCAAACCATCAGGAAAAAAACTTTTTCTAATGGCGCGAATTTGACGCTGATCGGGGCAAATTCACCCGGTGGTTTTCGTCGTATTACCTGTCGCATCATTTTATTTGATGAGGTTGACGGTTATCCCTCAGGTGGAGCCGGTGCTGAGGGTGACCAGATATCACTGGGTATCAAACGTTCAGAGACGTTTTGGAACCGTAAAATTGTGATTGGTTCGACACCCACAGTCAGGGGAACAAGCCGTATAGAAAAATCATTCCACGACAGCGACCAGCGTTACTACTACGTACCCTGTCCTCATTGTAATGAGTATCAGGTACTGGAATGGGGCGGTCCAGATGTTCCATACGGTATTAAATGGGAAAAAGGCGAAGATGGCAGAGGTATACCTGAGAGTGCCTATTATGTTTGTCGTCATAATGGTTGCGTTATTCAGCATAGTGAAAAAACGTGGATGGTCCAGAACGGCGAATGGCGTGCCTCAAAACCATTTACTGGACATGCTGGCTTTCACATTTGGGCTGGTTACAGCTTGTTTCCTAATGCTGCATGGCAGTATCTGGTTGCAGAATGGTTGAGGATTAAAAACGATCCGTTACTGAGGCAGACATTCATCAACCTTGTTTTAGGTGAAACGTATGAGGATAAAGGTGAGAAATACCTCAGTGAAAAACGACTCATTGAACGCTGTGAGGTTTGGGCAGCAGAGGTTCCTAATGGTGTTACTGTACTGGTTGCGGGAATTGATACTCAGGATGGGCGATTTGAAATTGAGGTTGTTGGTTGGGGTCGTAATGAGGAGAGCTGGTCAATTTCTTACGACGTCATTGAGGGCGATTTGGAAACTGCTGAACCGTGGTCGCGATTGGATGCGTATTTGAAACAGGTATGGCGTCGTGCCGATGGACATGGTTTTGTCATTATGGCGGCGTGTATTGATTCCGGTGGTCACCATACACAGAGAGTTTATGATTTTGCTCGTGAACGATTGGGTCGCAGAATTTGGGCTATTAAGGGTGAGTCGGCTCGTGGTGGAAAAAGATCTCCTGTTTGGCCGACCAAACGTCCGTCGTCACGCAGTAAATCAACGTTCAAACCGGTCATTATTGGTGTCAATGCAGCGAAAGATGCCATTCGCTCTCGATTGCATATTTCACCACCGGAGGCAGGAAATACAGCTCCTGCATATATGCATTTCCCTGTAGATAGAGACCTCAGTTATTTCAGCCAACTATTGGCTGAACGCTCAGTATTAAAAACATCAGGTGGTCAAACGTACCGTGTATGGGAGCAATTACCGGGCAGAGCGAATGAGGCACTGGACTGTCGTGTTTATGCCTATGCTGCACTGTGCGGTTTGCAATTCATGGGACTGAAACTGAATGCACTGGCAGGCGCAATTGAAAATAACCCTGGTAGGTTGCAACCGCCGCCCGCTGAACTGGAAACCAAAATCAGCCTGCAATATCCCGGCGTCATCATTCAAGAACCGGAAAGACCCCAAACACGTAAACGTATATCACAGCTACTGCCTTAAGGAGCGAGTTAATGCGACCAACTACTATGCTCACTGGCATGACCCGTGAGCAGCTCAAAGCAGCACTCAATACCGCTCAAGAAGCTTATATCGAACTGTCGACTGGGACGAAAGGAATTTCATTTTCGTATACGCAAGGCGATGGTACGCGCAATGTGTCGTATCAACAAACCAGCTTAGGTGACTTATTAGCGCTGATTCAGGCAATACAAATGGAATTGGGGATCAGGTCACGGAGACCAATCAGAGTGAGGTATTGATGAGCGTCAGAATATTAGGACCAAATGGTGAGCCGCTACCACCATCGAATGCCACCGTAAAATTCAATGCATTATCAGGCAGTAGTCGTATTCCTTATGATGCGGCGGATTCGTACAGCGATCAGCTAGCCAACTGGCAACCGGCGTTGTGGTCGCCGGATAATGAAATCAATATTTACCGTGACCGCATTGTGTCACGTATGCGCGATTTGGCGCGTAACGACGGTTGGGCATCCGGCACGATTACCCGTGTCTTGGATAATGCCATTGGTGCAAACTACCGACCAATATTTAAACCGGATTACCGGATGCTGAAATTACTCACTGGTAACCCTGCGTTTGATGCGACTTGGGCGGATGAGTACGGTAAAGTCATCGAGGCGCACTGGCGTTCGTGGGCGAATGATCCGGGGCTGTATTGTGATGTCGAACGCAAACAGACAGTCTCGCAAATGCTGCGTCTTGGTTTTCGCCATAAATTACTCGACGGTGATGCCGTGGCGGTCTTGCAATATCGCATTGATCGGCTGGGTCCCGGACGTGGGCGCTATGCCACCACGGTACATATTATCGACCCGGACCGACTCAGTAACCCGCAAGAGAATTTCGACCGAGAGCGTGTGCGGGGTGGTGTGGAAATTAATCACGATGGTGCCCCCATTGCCTACCATATCCGGGAGGCGCATATTGGGGATTGGTGGTCAGGCAAAAAAACCATGACATGGCAGCGCATATTGCGCGAAACAGCATGGGGACGACCGGTGGTGGTGCATAATTTTGACCATGAGCGGGGTGCCCAGCATCGCGGAATTGGCATACTGGCTCCGATAGTTCAACGGCTAAAAATGCTGATTAAATATGATGAATCAGAACTTGAAGCGGCCATCCTTAATGCGATTTTCGGCGCCTATATTGAATCTCCCTATGATTCGCAAATGGTGGCATCCGCCCTCGGTGACAATGGAGATTTCAGTGGTGACGAACTCAGTGCGTATCAAACACAGCGTGGCGAATACTATGAAGATAAGCGACTGAACTTACAGAACGGTGCCCGCATTCCTCATCTGTTTCCGAATGAAAAAATCGTCACGATTTCAGCCACGCGCCCAACCAACAATTTTGACGGATTTGAAAGCGCAGTACTGCGAAATATCGCCGCCGCAACCGGACTTTCAACGCAACAGGTCACGCAGGATTGGTCGGACGTCAACTACTCCTCTGCCCGTGCTGCGATGCTGGAAGCGTGGAAAACCCTGACACGCCGCCGCGATGATTTTGCGATTGGTTTTGCGCAGCCCATTGCCTCGGCATTTGTGGAAGAAATTCACGATATCGAAGACTTACCTTTACCCAGTAATGCCCCTGATTTCCTTGAGGCAAAAGCGGCGTATTGCCGAGCCCGTTGGATGGGACCCGGTCGCGGCTGGGTGGACCCTGTGGCAGAGAAGAAAGGGTCCATTCTGGGAATGAATGCAGGGCTTTCAACCCTTGAAATGGAGGCGGCAGAAAACGCCGGTGAAGATTGGGAGGAAATGTTAGATCAGCGCGCGCGTGAAATCGAAGCATTTAAAGAGCGCGGGATACCTCTGCCTGAATGGGCTGAACCAGTTCCTGCCCCACAACCTAGCAACAATATGGAGGCGAAGTGAATTTACCCCATTTAGCCCAAAAACTATTTAACACGCCGCTGGCTATTCACCCCAAGAAAGCCGAAGTCGTGATGGCGGCGTTAACGGACCGCTTTGGCATCACTCAAATTCAGGCCGGGATGAACTGGGATGATGATGACAATAGCAATTTTACCCGAAAGGCTAGATCCGACAAAGGTTATGACGTACTGGAGGGAATTGCGGTGATCCCGGTGCAGGGAACGTTAGTACAAAAACTGGGTTCACTGCGACCTTACAGTGGCATGACCGGTTATGACGGTATTCGGCGAGCCTTTCTCAGGGCACTGAATGACCCGGAGGTCAAAGGGATTTGTCTGGATATCGATTCGTCCGGTGGTGAAGTCGCGGGATGTTTTGATCTGGTCGACCTGATTTACCAGTCGCGAGGCGAGAAACCTATTCACGCTATTCTGAGTGAGAACGCCTATTCCGCCGCGTATGCGATTGCCAGTGCGGCTGACAAGATTACTGTGCCGCGCACGGGCGGTGTCGGCTCAGTGGGAGTGATTGTTATTCATTGTGACTGGTCACAGAACATAAAAGACAGCGGGTTGAAAGTCTCGATTATCACTTACGGCGATCGCAAGGCAGAAAGCAATCCCTACGTACCACTGACGGACGAGGCGAAAGCCTCCATTCAGCACGATGTTGATGAAATGGGGCGTCTTTTTGTACGCACTGTTTCCCGTAATCGCGGACTCTCAGAAGAGCAAATCCGCAATACACAAGCCGCTTGTTATTTGGCAAGCGAGGGCGTACAGACTGGGTTGGCGGATGAAGTCGCGCCCCCGGATGTCGCATTTCAAACACTGATGAACGACTCTGGAGTAATTTAACGATGTTTAAATTTGCACACCTGCTAGGTGCCAAAGCCCGCGCTGCTGATGAGCATGACGAGGACGAAAAAGCGCGTAAAGCCAAAGGTAAAAAGGCTGAGGAAGACGAGCGCGACGAAAACGCAGAAGAGGATGACCCTGATGCGCAAGATGATGACGAAGACGACAAAAAAGAAGGACGCAAGGCGAAAAAAGCCAAAGGTAAAAAGGCGGAAGAGGATGAAGACGATACTGAAGAGGATGACGCTGATGCCGAAGACGATGACGACAACAAAGACGTGAAAAAAGGCCGCCGCGCTGAACGTCAACGCGCCGCTGCCATTTTTGGCAGCCAATATGCAGCAGGTCGTCCTGATATAGCGGCACATTTAGCTTTCAATACAACACTGTCTGCAAGTGAAGCCATCAGTACATTGAAAGCGATGGGGAGTCCCGTGACGATGTCGCGTGTCACATTGGACAGCCGGATGCGCGCGGAGCAACAAGTTCGATTGGGGCCGGATGCGCAACAACCCGCGAAAGGCTCAGCTTCCGCACTGGTCCAGCAAATGACCGGTTTATATAACGCTAATAAAGGAGCGAAATAATGGATCAGTATTCCAATAACCCCTTTCAGCCGGGTATGCGACAGTCGGTTTTTGTGCCTGACCAGCTGGTTGCGGGGCAACTGCAACCGGTCACTGATACCGTGGCTATTGCAAAAAGCGGTAAATTGCAACGTGGGGCAGTGCTGGGTCAAATCACGGCGTCCCGTGAGTATGTTCTCAGCAAAAAAGAGGCAAAAGACGGTAGTCAAATTCCCAGCGCCATTTTGGTGGATGACGTCGATGCTACAGAAAATAGCGTCATGGGCGGCGTGTATCTAATGGGCCAATTTAACCAACACCGTATCCTTCATGATCAAAGCTGGTCTTTGCCTGAATTGGCCGTTGAACTCCGTAAATTTTCTCTTTTCCTGCGCGACAGCGTGATCGCTTAATTTAATTTCTAACAGACGTCTCCATGCTGGTCACAGTAGGCATTGTGACGTCTTTAACATGAGAAACAGCATGAATATTTATGATACCAATGTATTAGTGCAGGTTGTGCCAAACCTGATCACCAGCCAGAACTGGTTGCTGGACAAGTTCTTCCCGAACATTGTGGAATCTGACACCGAAGAAGTGTCCATTGACGTGGATGTGGGTTTGCGTCGTATGGCACCGTTTGTCTCTCCGTTAGTAGCAGGGAAACTGGTGGAATCGCGTAAATTTCAGACCAACAGCTTTAAACCCGCGTACATCAAAGACAAACGCGCACCGGATTTACGCAAACCCATTCGTCGCCAGATTGGGGAGCGCATTGGCGGTCAGTACACCGCGGGCGAACGTGAAATGCTCAATATACAATTTGAGTTGGCTGACCAAATCGACATTATTAACCGTCGTCTTGAGTGGATGGCGGCCAGTGCATTAACTTCCGGCACAATTACGGTGTCTGGCGAGGGTTACGAAACGAAAGTGGTGAACTTCGGGCGCTCTGCTGACCTGACGGTTACTCTGAGTGGCAGTGACAAGTGGCCGACAAAGGTTGATGCCGGAAAAACCAATAACCAGCCGACGCTGGACATTGAAGAATGGTCGCAGCGCATCCTGAAGAACTCCGGTGCTGTTCCGACCGATCTAGTATTCACTACGAAGTCATGGAATGCGTTTCGACAGGATACTACCATTACGGATAGCGCCATCAAATTTCCGGCATTAAACCCGTATGGCAACCAGATTAACCCCGGTACACAGGTGCAAAAAGGGGCTGTCTACAAAGGGCGTTGGGGGCAGTTCGACCTGTGGGTGTACAACGATTGGTTTATCGACCCAGTCGACGGTAAAGAGAAACCGATGTTGCCGGAGGGAACGGTCATTATGTCTGGCGCTGACCTGATGGGAACGCGGGTCTTTGGTGCTATTATTGACCCCGCATTTACCTATGGCCCAATGGCCTATGCGCCGAAATCGTGGTTACAGGAAGATCCGGCTCAGCGTTTTTTGATGATGCAGTCTGCTCCGTTGGTTATCCCCAGCCGAGTCAACGCGGCATTATGTGCAACGGTGGTGTGATATGGCGAAAAATCAAAAAGAATCTGTGACAACCGACAATGATTTGGGCGTTTTACCGCCTGAATTGCAGGTTAATCCGACAGAGGGTGTAACTCAGGCTGAAGTTCAGACACAGCCAGAAAAATTTCCCGATGTTGATATTGAAAAGACAACCCAGACTGAACCTGACAACGAGCGCGCTTCTGATGAAGAAGAAACTCCGGAGTTTGTCGTCCTGCAGGGGAATACGGTCCAACATGACGGTGTTGAATATCCTGAAAATTCGGTGATTTATATCTCGGATGCGGATGCAAAGCGTCTGGTTGAACTGGGTGTTATTGCGCGGCTGGATGATTTGAAGGCGCGGCTTTTGTCCGGCAATCTACAGGAGGAATAATGCCAATTGACTGGGATAAACATCTGTTAGCACCGTTGCATCAGCAGTTTGCTGAACGGGTGAACTGGCAGCCTAAAGATGGCCAACCGTATGACATCGTGGGGGTGTTTGATCGTGCTTATGCCCAGCAAATGGAGTCGCTGGACGGTGATAGCAGCATCAATACGACAAAACCCATACTGGGGGTTCGCGATGCTGTATTCAAATCCCCGCCCAGCCAACGTGACCGCGTGTTTGTCTATAGCATCAATACCGAGTTTGTTGTACACGATGTTCAGCCTGACAGTCATGGTGGCACACATTTGTTACTCAACAGGGTGGTGGAAAAATGAATGCAGCACAGTTGCGTAATATGGTCGTGACGGCACTCATGGATAAAACGGATGCGCAGTCCCGTGTTTATTCACCACGCGATTGGTCAACACGCAGTGAGGACTACCCCTGTATTTTGGTGCAAACCCCGTTTGATCATAAAAAATCACTGGGCCGTAATGTCCCGCAGTTTCACACCATAACCACCGTCAGAGTCACCGGCAGGATAGAGGAATTTGATAACGAGACTGATTATGGTGCAGAGCGGGCAGAACTGGCACTGGAGGCATTGCGGGAGCAAATCGAGCGGGCGGTTATTAACAGTTATGAATTGACCCGCGTTGTTCAACAATATGCTGAAATCCGGTCACAAATCGATATTGATGCCAGCGGTGAATCGCATATGGCGCAACTCCTGATGGACATTGATATTGAATATTATCAGGGGCCGGAGGATTTTTACCCGATTGAGCCGCATCCACTGGACGGCATTGATGTCACGATTGCCATGCCAGAGCACACCCCTGAACCCCATATCAGCATTAATCTGGAGTAAATTATGTTTGTTAAACCCGTTGCTGGGCGGCGTGTTCGCTGTCCGGTCAGGGGCGAGTTTTTGCCCGAATCTGGCGCTGAGGTGCCGGATACACTGTTTTGGCACCGCCGATTGAGAGACGGTGATGTGGTCGAATCCATGGCGGAAACTAAACTCGCCAAAAAATCAACGAATCAGGAGAATGAATAATGGCGATCCCGTTTTCCCGTATTCCCAATAATCTCAGGACGCCATTGTTTTTCGTTGAGTTCGATAACTCAATGGCAAACAGTGCCATCGCTACCCAGCGCACGCTCATCATCGGGCAAATGTTGGGCAGTGCAACGGCAGCACCTGATATTCCCGTCCGAGTCTCCTCAGCAGAACAGGCAGCGTCCCAGTATGGTCATGGTTCATTGTTACATGGCATGGTGACGGCGTATCTGGCCAACGACATTGCAGCGGAACTGTGGGTACTGCCATTCAACGATAGCGAGAATATGCTGGCAGCCAAAGGACAGGTGAAAATATCGTCACCGCCGACCAATGCGGGCGTTATTTCTTTGTATATCGCAGGTCAGCGGGTGCAGGTTACTGTGTTGGCCACGGATAATGCGGCGCAGATCGCACAGTCATTGACTACGGCGATTAACCGTAAAATTTCTCTACCGGTGACTGCAACTGCGGCAAATGACACGGTCACATTAACCGCCAAAAATAAAGGGGCGCACGGTAACGGCATTGATATCAGCCTGAATTACCGTGGTCAGGCTGGCGGCGAGGTGGCTCCGGCTGGGCTGGGGTTGGTGATCACTCCCATGACAGGGGGTTCAGGGGCACCGGAACTGAAAAATGGATTGTCCAACCTCAGCGACCGGGCATTTGATTTTATCGTCAATCCCTACACGGACACCACGTCACTGGATGAGATGAAATCGTTCCTGTCAGATACCAGTGGCCGCTGGTCATGGGAACAACAATTGTATGGCCATGCTATCAGTGTTGTCAGCGGAACCTATGGCGAACTGGCTGATGCCGGCGAACGCCGCAACAATCAGCATGAAACGCTGCTGGGCATAACAAAATCACCGACTCCCAACTACATTTGGTCAGCAGCTGTAACCGGTGCTATTGCGCCGAGTTTGCGAAATGATCCCGGCAGGCCATTACAGACACTACCCGTAGCGGGGGTTTTGGCACCGGCAGTAGAATATCAGCTGAACCTGATTGACCGAAATAATCTGCTGCACAGTGGTATTTCAACCGTTACCGTGGCAGATGACGGCACCGTACAGATTGAAAACATTATCAGTACGTACCAGAAAAATCCGTATGGCGATAATGACGACAGTTACCTGCAAATAGAAACCCTGTTTTTGTTGGCATTCGTGTCTCGTTATATTCGTACCCAAATCACCTCTAAATTTGGGCGGGTGAAACTGGTCAGAGACGGTACACGGTTCATGCCGGGTTCGGCCATTGTGACCCCGAATATTGTACGTGCTGAACTCATCGCCCAATACCGGACACTCGAATACAACGGTTATGTTCAGGATTCAGCGGCGTTTGCTGAGGGGCTGCGGGTTGAAATTAATGCCCATAATCCGAACCGCCTCGATGTCCTCTGGACAGGCACATTGATCAACCAGTTGCGCGTATTCGCACTGCTCAACCAGTTCCGTCTGGGACCGACTGCATAAGGAGCAATAATGGGAAACACATCTAACAGACTGGCGGGAACCGCTCTGGTATCAGTGGATGGCATGTCTATCATGGTAGCAGGGGATTTTACCTACAGCCCGTCAACCGTGACCCGCGAAACCCTGACAGGGATGGATTCGGTGCACGGGTACAAAGAAAAACCTGAGCCGTGTTTTATTTCATGTCGGGTGCGTGACAGTGGTGGGACCACGGTCGCAGATTTTAACAAACAGACCAATGTCACCATTGTGGCAGAAATCGCCAACGGTAAAACCATCATCGGTGAGGGCATGTGGGCGGTAAAAACGCAGGAAGTTCGCAGCGAAGATGCGGAGTTTGAGGTTCGCTGGGAAGGAATTTCGGTAACAGAAAACTAGAGGTTATTATGGAAAAGACAAAAATAGTCCAACTCAGCAAACGAATTGAGAGCAATGATGGCAAAGAGGTTTACACAGAAATTTCTCTGCGCGAACCTTGCCTGATAGAAGTTGAACAGTTTTACGAGGCGCAGGCGAAAAATACTAGTAGTTCTCTGCCTGCTATGCGCCTCCTGATTGCATTGGTGTCAGGAGTGCCTGAGACGGTACTGAAAAAGATGGCTATCACCGATTTTAACGTCTGTCGAGAGTTTATGACGGGTTTTTTGGTCTACATTCCCTCCGGGGATGGCAGCAGTTAGCGGCTGATATCACGTATTTTTATCATTGGGGGCCACGAGAGGCTTGGCTCCTGAGTCGCTCCCGTCTGGAATGGTGGTTCCAGCAGGCGGAACGTATAAATAATGTGAGGAGATGATGGCAAATGTATTTGATTTCGAGTTAACTGCCGATGAAAATGCAACAAAAACATTGGCTGATATTGAATCCAAACTGAAACAGTTGAATCCGCTGCTGAACACCACTCGCGACGGGCTACGGCTCGGGGGTAATGAAACACTGGAAAATGCCGGGTCATTGAGTAACAGGTTGCGTGATATGGCACGTAATGCTCAGGATAATGTGCAAAATATTGGTGATATGATCCCCCCGCTGAAAATGTTTGGTGAATTGTCCGGTAAATATCTGGGCATGGGATTGAAGCTGGGCGGTATTGGTGCCGTGGGATACGGCATCACAAAAATGGCGCAACATATCGGGGAGCGCAGCAAACAGGCGTATGATTTAGACGTCATGGCAAAGAATAACAACATGACCACCGAAGAATTTTCCCGATTGTCGGGGGCAATGGTCATACTGGGGGCGAACGCCGATGAGGCGAAATCGTCTGTTGATGGGTTATATCAAACATTCAACGATCCATTGTGGGCTAGGAATGATGCCGCATTAGCACAACTGAATGGTATGGGCGTGTCAATCATCCGTAAGGAAGATGGCACGGCTGATGTGATGAAGACCATGGAAGAACTGACTAAGGTATTTCCCACCTTTTCTTCAGCAAAACAGAAAACAATCTCGGATTTTTTAGGGCTGGATGCCAATACATTGGCGCTATTGCGTCAAGGTGCGCGGTATAAGGAGTTACTGACAAAATCAGAGGTGTTGGGGCTGACGGTTCCAGAGGGATTAAACCAACAGTTAACCGAACTGAACGGAACGCTCAGTCTATTGAACGCCTCTTGGGAGGGATTTAAGCAGCGTTCCAGCAATGCCATGACAAATTTTTTACTGTCTGACGGTTCTATTAATGACGGGTTGAAAGGCGTTAGCGATTTACTGACATATGGACCAGATAATTTCGCTATTACGCGGACATTAGGTTTTACCCGTGGTGATGAATCAGACCAAATGCGATGGGGCTATAATACCCCAGAATTTTATAACGCACTCAGTACGTATGAAAAGACGATGCTGGATTTTGGATTAATGACGGATGGGTATCGCGAAAAATACAAGAAATGGCATGAAAAAAAAGGGAATGAAAAATTAGAGTCCCCGCTAGTGCCTGAACAACAAAAATCCTATAAGGATATTTATAAAGAGCCGGCTAATTTTCCCAAAAATTCTGGGGTGACTGCGCGCGGCATTAGGAACAACAATCCTGGCAATTTAGTTGCGGCACCTAATGCTGTCGGTAAAGATTTTGGGAATCATCACACCTATGTAAAGTTTGCCACAGCCCATGACGGATTATCAGCGATGGCGCGTCAAATTATGCTGGATGCGGAACGGGGACTAAATACGGTATCATCTCTGTTGAATAAATATGCCCCACCGAATAAATCAGCTCCACCGCAGGCTAGGAATAATACCCCAACGTATATTCGCAGAGTTTCCCAACAGGCGGGATATTCCCCTCATCAGCGCATTGATATGCACAACCCAGCAGAGCTGAAAAAACTGATGAGTGCGATGATTACGGTTGAAAACAAATCCAATCCGTACAGTGATAAACAGATCAGTACGGGAATTGCAGAGGCTATTCATGGCGACCGTTGGAAGGGGTTACGTAATCCGAAAAAACTCACGGAGCAACGGCAACAATATAACAATGGGTTAATTGAGGCGAATTTACTCTCATTTAATCAACCTCATGTAGATAAAACGCGAAATTTAACTGAGCAACAAGAGTCCTTGCCGGCTAATGAACCCCGTCTAGGCAAACCGCCTTCCGATGAGCCAAAACAGCCGTTTCCCTCACTCTACGGCAAGAAAAAAGAGGTTGAGTACGAAGTAGAAATAGCCAAAGGCATGGCAAAGGCTGTTCAGGATTCTGTAGGCGATAATCCTCTGCAGGTTGAAATCACACTGGTAAATGATAAGACGGGAGAGCGTCAGGTATTCCAGTCAAAAACAGCGGGGAAAGTGACGACCTCGATGCGGAATCCGTGAAAATAGCTTATATTTTACTCAGTAATGTGATTTATTATATTTTGCATAAACTACAGGAACTGAGTAGAAATGATGACTATATGGAATACATCTTTACTTACTATTGCGTTATTTTTGGTATCTGTTAGTGCAAATGCTGAAAGTAAAGTGCGCTGCGATGCCTATATGGGAGGGAGATATGAAGGATTTGCTTTCCCTCTATCTTTTTCAGGAAAGATCCATAGTGTTGATAATATTGCATGTTATGAAGGTAGGGATATAACTTCATGGGTTGCAGGGGAAGGTATGAAAGTTACCAGTGCCCTTATTCCCAATCCCAAAGAGTCGTTAGCTATTGTTACTATTGAAGAAAAGAACCCGCAGTCACCCAAACCTAAAAGTAGTGTCAGGATAATTTATGTCACTCAAAATGGCTTTCGTGGGAAAAAAGATATTATACGGCAAAGATACACGGAAGACCCAAAAACGACTCTTTCTAACATGAAAATCGTAGGTTATAACCACGAGAAAGGTATCGTTTATTTCTCGGTTCCGGCGTGGGCTGTCAGTCATGCTATACATGATTTCGCAATTCCTTTTGATAATAACTACATAAATATAAAGGAAAAATTCATTACAGACGGTGAATTAACGTTTGTTAACATGTTTAACTTAATAGGTAAGCCAGAAAATAATAAATACATAGGTAGCTTAGTTGTTGAACAAAGCGAAATAAGAGCAGATGAAGGACGTGTATATAACGAATATCTAATTTCTCCAGAAGGAAAAAGAATCTGTGAGCTAGATACAGAAATTGAAGACTGGAAAATGTATCTGCTTTGTAAAAAATAATCCGTAAGGATTTATTTGTACTAACTCAGACTTTAAATATCTCAAGCCGCTTAGCTGCGGCTTTTTAACATTCAAATTTCAGGGGGCAGTATGGCCTTTATACAAGATGCCCTTTCTTCATTGCTGGGCGGTAATGACTCATCGTGGAAATGGTCAGAACATTTACGGCCAGCGTCGTTTCGTGGCATACCATTTGCAGTGGTTTCCGGTGAGAGTGTATTTGGTCGCCGTCAGGCTGTTCATGAATATCCGTACCGTGATACGGCATGGATTGAGGATTTAGGCCGGGCGACACGAAAAATCACCCTGCGCGGGTTTATCATTCAGGACAGTCTGGTTTATCACGCGCCGGATGTGATCACCCAGCGTAAAAATCTGGTAGCCGCGTGTGAGACAGGATCAGCCGGGACATTGATTCATCCAACACTGGGCGAATTAACGGTCAGTGTGACTGAGTCTGGTTTGCGTATGAATGAAAATGTTGAGTTCGGGCGGGTATTTGAATTCACATTAACGGTCATAGAATCTGGATTACAGATTTTTGCTGTTACAAATAGCACAAAATCGGCAACCGAGGTGGGCAAACACTGGCTGAGAACCTATACCACTCTTCTGGCGAAATATGTATCTCTGGTGAGAGGTGAAATTCGCTCAGTCGTGCAGGCCATGAAAACTATCCAGGCCACGGCTGACCAGTGGATTGGTATGGTTATGCGCTCAGTGGACGAGGTAACGAACCTCAGTGATATGTTCAAGACGACATTTGGTAGCGAGCGTTATGGGCGTTATCAGCGCGGGAAAATCGGCGGCACAGTGTCCGGTGCTACGGGAATTAGGTCACATGACAGTCAATACCGTGACGAAACTGAAATCGTTCAAAAAACCACGGCTGCCGTTGTGATGAGCCGTAAATCGATTATTGAGTCCATTAATAGATTTCGAAATTCCTCGACAATTGAGGATTTCAGTCAGGCAGCACATGGGGTTGTAGATTCAATTATTAGTTCAGCCGGTAGTGTAGATGAGAAAATTACTATTTTTGAGAATTTGTCAGCATTTCAAAATACTCGATATCAACAGAGTTTCGTTGATCGTCATGTAACAAACATGACTGTTTTACTGTTGGTCGTATTATCTTCTGGTGCGATGGCCCGAGTTGCCAGTGAGTTCACACCAGCTAATAACCAAGAGGCTAACGAACTGCAACGCCGAGTGTGCCATACATTGGATGCAGCGTTAATAATGTCAGGTGATTTGGGAACGGATGACATCTATCAATCACTGATGTCGCTCAGACATGAATTTATTACCAGTTCAGAGTTGCAGGGAGCGGAATCTGGTCGGCTGACACAATTTAGTTTGCCTGCAGTTCTGCCGGCACTGAATGTGGCCAATCGAATTTATCAGGATTCGTCCCGCAGTGATGAACTACTACAGGCGACCAATCCGCGTCATCCGGCATTTATGCCTCTCAAATTTACGGCGCTGAGGAAATGAAAAAAAATGCGAATGAATTGTCATTGGTTATTGATGGCAAAACGATTTATGGCTGGGACAGCGTTCGTGTGACCCGCGGTATAGAACGACTGCCATCCGATTTTGAACTAACATTAATGGATTATTATCCCGGCAGTCACGAGAAACAATTGGTTGAACCTGGTCAACCCTGTCAGGTATTGCTGGGTGATGACCCTGTGATTACTGGGTATGTTGACATCTGGAATTCCTCCATCAATAAATCAACGCATCAAATCCGCGTTACCGGCAGGAGTAAATGCCAGGATTTGGTGGACTGTTCGGCAAAATGGCCGCAGAACGTTATCTCTTCAGCAACCGCATTACAGATTGCCCAGAAACTAGCGCAGTGGTACGGCATTGAGGTGACATCGGATGTGACAGATATGCAATCTGTGCCTCAATTTACGCTGAACTGGGGGGAATCATCACAGGAGGTCATAGACCGAATTACCCGCTGGTCTGCATTGCTGTACTACGACATACCCGATGGCAATTTATTTTTGACTCGTGTTGGTGATACGGTGGCGGCGAGCGGTGTCGAACAGGGAAAAAATATCGAACTGGCTGACTATCAGTCATCAATGCATGAACGATTCTCTGAATACAGTGGGTTGTCACTGTCAGTAAATACGTTAAATGAACTGTCGAACGGGGATGGTTATCAGGCAGTCACCATTGCTCAATCGAAAGACCCTGAAGCAGAAAAAATGCGATATCGAAATTTCGTGACCATTATCGAGAGTACGTTATCAACATGGGGACGACAGCAGGAGTCGATAAATTGGGAAATGAACCGCCGTTATGGTCGTTCTCAGACGTTGAAATGTCTGGTTGACAGTTGGCGGGATATTAGCGGTTCATTGTGGCAACCCAATACATTAATCCCTATTCATTTGCCTGTTTTCGGGCTGGAGTCAGAGCAGTGGTTGTTGTCAGAGGTGAGCTATGTTCGCAATCGGGATGACGGAACACGGGCAGAATTAACCCTGATGCCCCCGGCTGCGTTTGCCGTTCAGCCGTACGAGTTTTACAGCACAATAATGGAGACACGTAATGGGCGTTAGAAATTTATATCGTCGTGCCATGATGATGTTGGGTCTCGGCAGGGTAACAACCTGTAATGATAATGGTGTGATTCAACGTATCCAGTATCAAACTGAGATGGAGGTTCGTGATAACACAAACCGTATTTCTGAGTTCGGTTTCTCGTCTGGACTACCCACAGGAACCGACGTGGTTCTCGCGTTTTTAGGTGGAGACCGATCCAATGCTGTAGTGATAGGCAGTAATCATCAAAAATATCGGCATATCGGATTAAAATCAGGCGAGGTTGTTGTTTATAACCAGTGGGGATTACATATACTGCTGACAGAATCGGGAATTACAGTGGAGGCGCGGGGTCAGCCTATCACAGTCAATAACGCCTCGACAGTGACTGTTAATGCCTCAACAGAGGTTTTGCTGAACACACCCGTATTACGGGTATCCGGCGATATTATCGATAACTGCAACAGCAATAAAACTACAATGAAACAGTTGCGCGATTCCTATAACAGTCACACCCATCCCGTAACTGGCGTGAAATCGGGCGGCTCTACGGTAACCAGCCAAACGACAGGAGAACAGGTCAAATGAGTGACATTACCTCATCGTGGGATGTAAAAAACATTCATGCCGATTTGATAGTGGGTCGTGGTGATTTGGTCACCGGTGATGATTTGCAAACGGCCATTATTATCAGTTTGTTTACAGACAGGCAGGCTCGTTCTGATGATGACATTGACAGCGCCGATCGCGGTGGTTGGTGGGGTGATAGCGGGGCGGATTATCAAATTGGTTCCCGTTTGTGGTTGCTGCATCGGCAGAAATTGACTACAGCAGTGGCACGGGCCACGGAGGATTACGCAGGTGAGGCGCTGCAATGGATGTTGGATGATGGTGTGGCAAAATCCATTGATATTCGAACTCAGATTGTTTGGCCAAATCGTTTGAATATGGTGATCCGTTATCAACGCCCAGGGCGTGATAATGGGGACCTCCGGTTTTTTTGGGTATGGGAGCGAGATAATGCCGTTTAAACGAAAAACGTTAACCGAACTCCGGGAGCAGAATCGCAGCTATTTGCAATCGGAATTGAACGCTACAGGCCCGTTACTGCGATTTTCTAATATGGGTGTTTTGGCTGATATGGATGCAGGAATGGCACATCTGCATTACGCCTATCTC
This sequence comes from Xenorhabdus sp. XBWT, assembly GCF_059072735.1. Classification (NCBI taxonomy): domain Bacteria; kingdom Pseudomonadati; phylum Pseudomonadota; class Gammaproteobacteria; order Enterobacterales; family Morganellaceae; genus Xenorhabdus; species Xenorhabdus sp. XBWT. The sequence continues at coordinate 6,078 of NZ_JCACRQ010000003.1, read as the reverse complement.
GACTATATCGCGAAACAAACGACACCGTTTACGGCAACCGACGAATGGTTGGCGGGCTGGGCGGCATTGAAAAAAATATTCCAAAAACCTGCGACAGCAGCACGTTGCGAGCATTATCAATTTACGGGGATGAATGGGCGAATAATTCCTGCTGGCACAATATTGAACCGTGGTGATGGCTATCAATATAAAACCGTTGATGAAATCTGTATTCAAGAAGGACGTGGGCAGGCAATTCTCGTCGCAATATTGCCTGATGTTACCGATGATAACTCAGGTGGAGGTGCAGCCGGTAATGCTCCGGCAGGTACGACATTAACACTGGACCAGAGTATTGCAGGTGTGGATGTTGAGGGTGTTGCAATTGCACCAATAACAGGAGGGGCCAATATAGAGAGCGAGGCCGATTTTCGTTCCAGAATGTTGTTGGCCTATCAGGGGTCTCCCCAGGGCGGTTCGGATGATGACTATAAACAGTGGGCGTTAGCTGTCCCTGGTGTTACGCGGGCATGGGTCAAACCGAGAGCAGCAGGCGCGGGTACGGTGGGCGTATATTTTATGTGTGACAATAATGGGCAGGATGGTTTCCCCATTGGCACCGATGGTGTCTCATCACATGAACCCTATGCCGTTCATGCGACAGGGGATCAACTACGTGTTGCTGATTATATTTATCCGTTACGACCTACGACGGCGTTAGTTTGGGCACTATCTCCGATAAAACGAACAATTAATTTTACCATCAATGGTATTGCGCATGTGGGCACGGAAATCACCCATCGCATTGCAGTGGCCATTGATAATGCGTTGTTTGAGAGCGGAAACCCTGACGGAACGGGGAAAATATTGATATCCGATCTGCAGTATGCCATTGCCGATGTGCCGGGAACGGCTGGGTTTGTGATCACGTCACCGACAAAAAATATTGAACTGACGGTGGGGCATTTGCCTTTACGGGGTGAGGTGAAATACACATGAAACAATATAGCGTCAGTGAATACGCCTCAGCATTAAATGGATTACTGCCTACAGGCATGGCCTGGATTAGAAATTCTGATTCAGTAATGGGTGCGGTGATTAGGGCAATTGCATACAGTTATCATCGTAGTGATCAGGATGCACATTTATTACTGGAGGGCAGTTTCCCTGCAACGGCGACCGTTATGTTGCCGGAGTGGGAAAAATCGCTGGGATTACCGGATGATTGCGCGATTGGCGAAATCGATAGTGTTTCATTGAGACAAAAATCAGTCGTATCTAAATTACTGCTAACAGGTGGCCAATCAAATTCGTATTTCATCGGTCTAGCTGCTGAACTCGGATTCAAAATTACCATTACGGAATTCAGGCAGGCCAGAACGGGTATGTCTGCGTGTGGTGATGCCTTGAACGGGGACGATTGGCCATTTGTTTGGCGAATTAACGCACCGTCAACGACGATTAATTATGCTGTTGCCGGTGGGAACTATTGTGGTGACCCGTTACGTTCGTGGGGTAATAAAAAACTCGAATGCCAACTCAATAAATTGTGCCCGTCTCACACCATTCTGCAGTTTGGCTACAGTCAGTAACAATTAACTCAAATTTTTAAATATCACCTTCATTTAGTGAGGATTTGTTATGCAAAAAATTGGTGATTTAACTAATACCGCTGATAACAATGGTGAATTCACAAACGGCAATGTCGCCGCGGGTGTAGCACCCACAATATTAGAGGCCCCGTGGTTTAATACCGTTCAGCGAGAAATATTGAATGTTTTATCCAAGGCGGGTATTAGGCCAAATAAAAATAATGACGCTCAATTATCAGCGGCCATATTCCAAATAATTTCTAATGGTGCACTCGAAAAATCCAAGAATGGCGCAGATATTCCCAACAAACAGGCGTTTGTAGAAAACCTCGGTTTAGGGGAAGGCTCAGCGTTGCCAGTTGGCGTACCTGTTCCGTGGCCGTTGGAAATTCCCCCGACTGGATGGCTGAAATGTAACGGTTCGACATTCGATAGGGAAAAATATCCGAAACTAACCCGGGCATATCCATCAGGAGTATTGCCCGATTTGCGTGGTGAGTTTATTCGTGGATGGAGTGAGAAAAGAAATGTTGATAGGGGGAGACGACTGCTGTCATCACAGGACGATTCGCTGAAGGCGCATGATCATTTTTTTAGTCATTCATGGGCTGCAACTGGATTTGACTTTACAGGCGGGAGGCATCCTGTTGGTGCGGATGCAGCTGGTTATTTAGCAAATATAGCTATCACAACTGAATATTCAGGGGGTCCTGAAACTCGTCCGCGAAACATCGCGTTTAATTATATTGTGAGGGCTTCATAATGAACAGTGCTGTTTTAGGTAAAAATAATATTGCTACATTGGCAGGGAATATTACTGTTTATAACTATGCTGAGGACACCAGAGAATATTTATCCACTACGGTAGAATATCTGGCGGTTGGTGTAGGCATTCCGGCACACTCGTGTACGGATGACCCGCCTGTAGCCAGTGCAGGAATGGCAATTTGTCGTACTGACGATAATCTAGCATGGGAACGCATTCCCGATTATCGAAGCAAAACAGTGCACCATACTGGAACACGGCAGGCACTGACAATTAACTATATCGGCGAATTAGAACCGGATCATACCCTGTTGGCGCCTAAAACCCAATTTGATAAATGGAATGGTAAACGGTGGGTAACAGATACCGCGGAACAACAGGAATATGAGATACAACAGGCGGAAAATAAACGCCAATCATTACTGCACGCAGCAGAACAGCGGATCGTAATGCTGGAACGTAAAAAACGATTGGAGATGGCAACGGAGCAGGACATTACATTATTGCGGGAATGGGAGATTTACAGTGTCAAACTCACTGATGTAGGTTGTTCTACCGCGCCAGATATTCAATGGCCTGAACAACCGAAGTAAACGGGGCACAGCCCCTATTGCTCTTCAGCCAACTTTCGTTGTTGTTGATTCCAGATAGAATTTTCTGGCATTTGGACACGGACAGAAATAGACCTGCCAGCCGGAATATCAATCAAATCCCCGTCGGAATAACCCTGACGCACATTTTTAGCGAATGCCGGTGCGTTTGGATGTTCTCTGTGATAGGTCATGATTTTTATCGCACCATCGGACAATACCTCATAATTGACCCAAATCAGCGGTAATTTATTTTTGCACATAGGTATTTCAACGCCACCATCGACACCACCCCATGCAGCATCGGCATTGAATCCCAGCACATTTTTGATGAGATAAGCACCCTCAGACAGACGCTCAACCGTTGCGCCCTCGGATTCGTCGTTGGTTTCGAATGTTCCATTACTCCAGATTTTGATGATGGGGGAGGCCGTTTTTAGAAATCCGTCAACCACGGTAGTGTTACTGGTATTCCATAATGCACACCATGTTGGATTGGCGCGTGCGGCTAATGAGTATCCGTAATAAATTTGACCAACAGCGTGACCCGTTAAAAAACCGCCATAGCCCTGACTCATATCACGAGCTCCAATAATGTGCCAATAGCTATGACCGCTCAAACCTGTGGGGAAACCGGCGCTTTTGTCATCCACCAGAACTGAATAACCTACCGGTTTACCCCATTCACCGGATCTTAGTTTCGTACGCGGTGTATACGTTTTACCTAAATTAGTGTTTTCCACTCGCTCCACGGTTTCCACCAAACCGAGGTTTAATGTAAATCAATGTGTCACTGTATGAGGTTGGTAGAATTATCCATTATGGAATGAATGGAGTTTGGTATGGCAAAAATTGGTTATATTCGTGTGTCAACAAATGACCAAAATGGTGCTTTATAAAGAAAGTCCCTAATTAGTACACATTGTGAACAGATTTTCGAGGATAAAACATACAGCCCAATTGGGACCGTGGTCCCAATGTAATTTTTACTGAATTATGAAATCAACTATCATTTTTATTACTATTTTCTAGTAATTTCTCAATCTGTTGTATTATTGAATCGGGAATTTTTGTTTTATCTATCGTTAACGTGAACTGATTACCTCGGTATATTGCACGTGCCCCAGGATTAAAAACTCGCTCTATTGCATCTATATCTTGTTTTTTGTGTTTTATTACTGCATTGCTTAATAATCGGATAATTTCATCTGCACTAAAAATTTCCCCATTTTTTTGTTTTTCAGTTAATTCACCCGTTACTGATAGCATTAATTCATTATCAATTTGGTATGATTTATATAATGAATCCCCTGAACGGGCTGATAATTCACCAGGATGGGAAAATAACGCAATTATTTCGCGAGGAATTTTTGCCGTTGAAATGCAACGTGTAATGATTTTTCGTGAGATATTTTCAGCTAATGCCAATTGTGAAATGCTGCCATCGAATTTAGGCAATAACCGTTCATATCGCCTGCCCCGTTCAAATGCTGATGTTGGACGGTAATCATTCCCAACATTAGAGAGCCACTCCATTTGGTTGTCATCTAAATCACCAACCAGAACAATATAGTCACGCCCAGTCAAAATTGCCGCTTTACGTCGTCGGCTACCGTCAGCAACCTCTATAACTCCCGAAATATCTCGTCCAAATGCAGGATTTTGTTGTCCTACTGTTTTAAATGTCGGTATTATGTCTGATAGTGCATTCTCGTTGAGGAAATCCTGATCTCGTTCATTACCACTCCAAACCATAGTTGATTTGTCAACCATAGATGCAGAGATTGTTTTTAATGTGAACAGAACATTTTGGCCCATCACGGACAGCGTTATTTGATTTCCAGCCATCGCGCTCACTCTGGTCCTTAAATTGTTTACAGATGGAGCTGACGATTGGGCACTAGTTCCGATGTTGCTAGACGGAATGTTGTTCCAGTCTATATTCGGTGCATTTTTCATTTTTGCTCGTTTCATCAGCGTTCTCCTAAATATTTTCCCAACGAGGTTTGATCAGGCGGTTGAATATCTCATCGCACACGGGTTCCCAAATGCGAACGGCATTGCGCCAGGCATGAGTGGTAGAACGTTGGTTAGCCGCCTGTTCAAACACCGTCCTCATCCTAACTTGCCCTTTACCCACCTCATCAGTAACGCGTACCACCTCATTTAATACCATTCCACCAAATGCATGCCTGATTTGTTCATCCATCCATGCTGATTGACTGCCTGACGAGTTGCTATATTTGGTAATTAGCACCCGTAAATCGGGTTCAAATCCACCTAAATCTACCCCATTTAATAAATCCCGGAGCATCGTAAAAAATTGTAGCGTCGACACATAGTCATACAGTTCGGCGGGGGTGGGCACAACTATGACGTCAGCAGCACAAACAACATTAATGGTTCCTATGCCGAGGTTTGGTGCACTATCTAGCACAATAATGTCATAATTATCCCAAACACTCTCAATGGCTGCTCGTAATAATAAATGAGGCTCTGTAGGTAATCGCTGACTGTCAGCTAATGGATAAATTTCAGATTCTATGCGATGAACAGCTAGGCATGATGGAATTATGTCTAAATTCGGCCAACACGTTGGTTTTATTGCATAAAAAGCGTCGCTTTTTTCACCTAAATAGTATGGTAGTAATGTATTGTCAACATGTATGTGTAGATCAGGCACATAACCATGATATAGGGACGCAGTCGCTTGCGGGTCGGTTGCATCAATTAATAGTACACGCAATCCCATTAATGCGAATTTTTGAGCAGTATGAACAGCCGTACTAGTTTTATACGCACCCCCTTTATGGGCTGCGATAGCCAAAACTTGAGGGTCTGAGCCATCGGGACGAGTCAATCTAGTTCCAAAAACATCTCTCATTTCATTTATTTGTTGAATGGTATAACCAGCGCGTTGTTCAACTCTTCCTTTTTTTATCATATCAGGGACAGGTAACCGACCTGACTCTTCTGCTGTTCGTATAGTTGGAGCACTGACACCAACCAATTCCGCTGCTTCCTGAATTCCCCATCGACGAGTGATAGCCCGTTTCTCAGGGCTATCGTCACCAAACTGAGTTTTAGCTATTGATTGGGTCATAGTTTGACCCAACCTAATGCATTCATTCAACCGATTAACTAAATTCAT
>NZ_JCACRQ010000002.1:0-97713 GCF_059072735.1 Xenorhabdus sp. XBWT | reverse complement strand
CTGATCCTGCGCTTACGGCAGAATAATATTGATCTAGAATGTACATGCGTTATAATCCTCCACAGGCCGCAGCCTGATTTGTGATCCCCTGATATCTGTCTCTTCCGCCAAGATGTAGTCAGATTTCAGGGGATTTTGCATATAAGGCCCGCCAATTTCGCTACCTTATGTACCCTGAGCATTTAAGGATATGCTCTATCCAATCACAGAAAGCAGACTAATGCTTTCCACGTTTTAATTCCTTATGTGCCATATCAAATTTTGAAAAATTAAGCACGATGGTTGCAAATACTACCGTATTTTTGATTACTTGCAACAAATGGATCGTTAAGGATTTTTCTTTTGAACAATATCTCGTTTATCAATCCTAACAGTAGACTAATTGACATTTTCCACTACTCCGCCACTTATAGTCAAGAAATCTAAAACAAATAAATCAGATCAAAAAGCAATCAATCCAGTGAAGATCAAGATAAAAAATCATCTATTTGCTCTTTAACCTACCAAGTTAAGCTCAAAAAGCAATCAAGTGAAAAACGATTAACAAAAGTTAATTATTCTGTATTTTTATTACCACCATTTAATTGATCTGCCTAAGCCACATTTTAAAGGCATTTAAATCTCTAAATTAACTTAAACAGAGCTTAATAACTGTTTTAAGTGATTTTACGAAATTTATAATTTCAATAAATCATTTTACAACACATTAAATAGCAAATACTATTCTATACGTAAATAAACACATGTTGGCTCGGATAGTAAATTCGTTAATTTCTACGCTTCAATACAGTGTCTAATTACTTTAGCCCGGACTGTACCTGATATTTAAAACTGTCGGATACATTCCAGGCTAAAGTGCAGTCATCGTTACGGAGAAATCAATGCTTGTCTCCTAACATTCAATGCTCGTTAGTTGTGCCTTTTGGGTGCAATTTTGGCGGAGCTTACCCACCATACAATACTGCGCTTTATTATTCTTCTTCAAATACTCTTCTTCAGCTCATCATCGAGGGACATCATGGAACGCTGGTATCTCGCTTGTCATAAAGCCGGTAAAGACAACATATTCAAAGCCCAGATGAGTCTGGAACGAATGAATGTTATGGCTTTTAGCCCCGTAATTCGTAGTCGTCGGCCACGAGCAGATAGACCAGGTCAATTCCGACAAGTAATGGAACAACTCTTTCCAGGGTATCTGTTTATTTTCTTTGATCCTGAAATACAACATACGTCAAAGATCGAACTTTGCCCCGGTATAAGCCATCTGGTTCGTTTCACTGGCGAAATAACTCCTATCCGTGATTCAGTCGTAGATGAAATTATGCAATTACCCGTTTGTAGCCAAGCATTTCGCACTAATCATCCAGGTAAAAATAATTGGGGAAGAAAAATAACACCATTGAATAATCAACAAAGAAAGCAAATTCAATCTCTCGTTGAGGAAAATAATGGATTAACCCGTAATGCCATGTTCTTCGCATTTGCAGAAGCATTACGTTAATAGCCAAGATCACCCGCTTACAAACTTCTGTATTACTCTATTGCCAGTGAAAAATTTAATTAGAACGATTCTGCCACTATGAGAAGTGGCACTATGTTTCTCACACTAATACCCCTCTTTCCAATTTTCCTATGAACTGTCAGCGCATACTGACTTTTAACCTTCTAGTCATCTGGACGGTATTTCAATATTTACGCAACTGCGTAATCGAGGTGATTTTAATGATCCAAAGACAGTCAAAGAATTATTACTTGAGCGCTAATAACCATGTACTTCTTAACGAGCACGCTGTTAATTTAACACTCATGCTAAACCAACCTGTTTCTTGCCGAAATGTACTTGAAGCACTAGTCGAATTATTACCAACTTTAGACAGCACTGTGCTAGCCCAAAAAGTTCTAGATAGTGCCCAAACTCCCCGACGCAGACGGAACTCTACAAACGAGGGAAAGAAAAAATGAAAAAACTCATCACTATCACCTTAGCGCCGGTGATGTTGAATGGGTGTGCAGGAACGGTGCAAACTCCTCCTCCTCCTGTTCCAGCCCAAAAGTTTGTCACGACCCTAATTCAAGAACAATTTCCAATAATAAAACAAGCGCACAGCGAACTCGCTCAAGTCAGTCGAATACAACTTAAACCTAAAACTCCATCTGTTTCTTTAGCTAACAATAAAGTGACAAAGGGCACACCAAATATATCAGCATCTTCATCATTGACAGCAAGACCAGCGGCGGGATTGCAAGCTATGCGTTATATAGGCGTTCCCCCTAAACTACTTGTGCCGGCGAGCGCTGGAAAATCTGAAACTCTTAATCAAGCAGTTATGCTGATACTTCCTGTACACTGGCAACAAAATTATGGGAAAAACATCAAATCAGAATTACATGAATCATTACAATGGGAAAGTAATTCCCAATGGACTTATGTACTCAATCAGCTAATGATGAAGAAAGGCTTAATTGCTACAATAGATTGGACGACTAAACGGGTATCAATTTCAGACACAAAATCATCAGAGCAAAAGATCTCAACATCAACTGAAAAAGCCGCTGCAAAAGACCACACTTTACCGATTCAAAAAGCTAATCAAGAAACGTCTGGCAAAGCCCAGATGCTAAAAACTGTAATCGCACCTAAGCCTATAGTTCATCAAAAAGTATGGCGCATCGAAACCGGAAGTACCTTAAAAGACACTGTATTCAATTGGTCAGCCAATGAGAAATGCGCTACTCCGGGTATAAGCCATTGGACAGTAGCTTGGATAACCTCGGTCAATTATCGTATTGATGCACCTCTTCAATTTGAAGGTAGCTATCGTGATGCTCTTAACAGTTTGTTCACGTTATACGGTACAGCAAAAGTTCCTCTATACGCTGGTATTCGTAATGAACAATGCGTTCTGAGCGTTGATGATAAGGAGGTTCATTAATGTTTTACTGGTTGTTGTCTTTCTTTATTGGTTTTCTCGTAATAGGGGATATTTCAAACAATCTTCCTGCGGAGTTTCAACGACAAGAGAGCAATCTTAACCAGCGTGCAATTCAAACTGTACGTTACATTAATGAGATAAATGATTGGCGTTATAGAAATCCGACTCAAACCGAAGGGACTATCCCTGATAGCAGCTTAAGTTGGGTGACTGTCCCACAATTACACAATGTATTACAAGCCAATCGCATATTTGTATATCAAGAAAATCAACCCGGCTTAATGGCGGCATTACAAACTCAAACAAACAATTCAGCATTAGTTGGTAAAGTTATTAACCGCCGTTTAATTGACAATTTGGGTAATGATATGCAAATCACTGTCCCTACCATTATTGCCGATGGCAGTTTAGTATACTTAAACTAACTTCGAATCTTGTTCCTGCCTTCTTCATTCTAATTCAGAGAACCCTATGAAAAATCGACTTTCCCTGACAGGGATAGCGGCAGCTTTGTGCCTGCTGTTATCCGGTTGTGCGCCATTGGAGCGTATAGACAAAATTGATAACAAAGTAATGTCAGATGAAAAACAAATTGATAAGAACTTACAGACAATAAAAAATGGCTCCGTCGTTCGCAATCTGACGACACAGTGGATCAATCCTTATCCTATAAACGCACAATCAGACGGTAATACACCGATCCCACCTTGTGCTGTTTCAATCAATCGCCCTGGCAATATTACCTTAGCTGAGGTCAGTGCTTTTATTAGTAAACAGTGCCATTTATCAGTAATAGTAACCCCTGACGCCAGAGCCATGCTTACACCAAAAAGCAGTGGTAAAACTGAGCGTATTAGTGGTCCAATACCAGTACCTGATCCAAATGGAATACTACCTCTTTCAATAATTGGGGGAGAAAGTTCTCAACCAATTCAGTCCACTCATGATTCTTCTTCTCTTCGTAGTTTATTTTGGCAAGGTGAGTTAGGAGGGATGTTAGATAATGTCACAACTCGGCTTGGTTTATCCTGGCGTTACGAACAAGGTCGAATTACTATTTTTTACTTGGATACACGCACCTTCCCTGTAAATTTTATGGATAGTAAAGCAGCCTTTGGATCTAAAACTGTTAGTGGAACAACATCATCAGTAGGAGCCACCGGTGATGGTGGTAATGGCGGGCTAAGTGGTGATTCAAATACATCTCAATCTACAGAGATGGAAATTAAATCCAATCTATATGAAGACATCGCCAACACAATAAAATCGATGTTAACACCAAGTGTAGGCCGAATGCATATGTCTGCCGGTGTACTCGTGGTCACGGATACACCAAGAGTACTAGAACAAATCGGTCGTTATTTAGATGATCGTAACAAGCAATTAAACCGGCAAGTTGTGCTGAATGTTCAAGTATATAGTGTTGAAAAACGCCAACAAGACCAGCTAGGTATCGATTGGAAATCCATACTTAATACAAACAGTGTCGGAATGTCCTTAAGCAATGCATTTACTGGTGCAGCTTCCGGATCTTTAAGTGGCGGCATCTCTATTCTGGATGGTAAAGGCGAAGGTTCAACAGCATTTATTAAAGCACTTTCAGAACAGGCCAACGTCAGCGTAATGACCGAAGCCTCAAGCATGACCACAAACTTGTCAGCAGTGCCTATTCAGGTTGCATTACAACAAGACTATGCCTCAAGTGTTACAACTGAAAATACTCCTAACGTTGGTTCATCTAGTAGTATCACAAAATCAACCATTACCACCGGTTTCAACATGACTGTATTGCCATTTTTGATGCCTGACTCATCAAAGATGCAACTGCAGTTTGCTATCAATATGTCTGATGATCCTACGATGCGAACATTTACCAGTGAAAAAACATCGGTAGAACTCATGAGAACTCGTCTCAAAACTTTTACTCAACGAGTGATCATGAAATCAGGTCAAACTTTGATATTGAGTGGTTATCAGTCATTGAGTAATACAGCTAATCGCCAAGGAGTAGGAAGTTTCCGCTTCTTCGGGTTAGGTGGAGGGAGTAAAGGTGAAGACAGTAAAACTATGTTAGTCATTCTCATTACACCAGTTATTTTGGGGTAAAATATGACTCAACAAAACATACCAACATACTACCTGTTACAAACAGACAATGCTTGGTTAATAGCTGGTCTACAATGGCAGTACTTATCTATACGCGGGCGGAGAAACATGCGCCTACGTGCTAAAGAAAAGAAAGCTAATTATTGGTCAGCACGAGCAGCCGGAGATAGCCAAGCACAAGGAACATTATTGGGTACAGTGAATATCACTGATACACAACCCATAAAAAAAAGTGGCCATATCCTTTCATCCATGGCACTCACTGTTCTACCTAATTTACCAGACAATTGTTACGCTGTTTTTCAGCTTTCTGATGAGCGATATTGGTTTATCGCAGTCATTGACAAAAAACTATCCTCGCTTGGTGATGTAGTTGGTGACAAAAGTTCTATTTTGGCGGCAGTAAAAATATTTCTACAAGTAACTCCACCGCCCGAGAATGGGTGGTCAATATATGCACCCTCTAATTTTTTCCACGACATACTTGCAGAAGAATTAGAACTCTCCCCGTTACTCACCAATAAAATCAACATTCGTCGGGCTCGTCTTTATAAAACACATAATCAGCAATCATTGTGGATTTTAGGGAGTACTGCGCTCATTTTATGTGGGGGATACTTCGTCAACAATGCTTGGCAAGTCCATCAATCACAAATGCGCATTGAGGCAGCTCAAGCTGCTCTATTAGCACAGCAGGCTAGCAGAGAAAATCAGCAGAAAATAACCGACAATCTGAAACCATGGAGTTCACTTCCTTCATTTCCCGACATGATGGAAGCCTGTAGCAAAGTTTGGGAAAAAGCCCCTATATCTATAGCTGGATGGATTTTCGACTCAAGCACTTGCAACAATTCAGGGAGCATTACACTGAATTATTCATTGCCACGCGGGGGAACAATAGGTGATTTTACTGTCCGACTTCCTTTGTTCTATAGCGAAATAAAATCAACTTTCAACATACTTGGAGGAGCGAACTCAGCATCATTCACACTGCCATTTTCTCTTGTTCCGCCAGCACACCCTGAATCTTTATTATCCGGGGATCAACAAATCCAAAATTTAACCAGCTATGCGCAACGCATTAACGCGCAACTAAGACTAAGTGAAAGTACCGTCACAATTCAGCCAAACCCAGATGAAGCTAATAACGTGCCGTTTCAGTTTCGCACCTATAATTTTGAATTTATCACTGATATACCTCCGGATCGATTGTTTGCACATTCCCGTTTTAATAGCAATGGGATTAGAGCAATGAGCATAAGGACGTTGCTTAAAAACAACCGATTGGAATACAACATTGAAGGAGTTCTGTATGCAGAACATTAAAATCTGGCTATTAAGTATGGTGCTGATAACTCCAGCAGTGAATGCAACCCCAGATACTGATTCACCATCTTCATCAACAGTTATCAGTGAGCCCACAGAATCCTCTATAACCACACCGACTCAAACTTTAACAACATTCAACCGAACAGAAGCTGGCCGCGCTTTAAATTTGGGGCAGCTTGAATCAATTCAAGCTGAGACTGTTCTTTACGAAGCTCAATTAGCCCGAGCCAAGGCTTTCAGCGAACTACAAAAAAATGGTTATGACCGTTCGTTTGAACTTCCATTTAATCCTGTTTCACCAATACAAGACAGTAATCAAACAGATATTAAGGGAGCAACTCAAGGCACAACCCTACCACAGGTGATTGAAATTTCTGGCAAAGGAAAAAATTTCACCGCATTACTTACTTTAAATAATGGTAATCAGATCACCATCCAGACAGGAAGCCAAATACCGGGTACTGACTATGTTGTTCGCCGTATTAATATCAACGAAGTCATAATAACAGCGCCTAATAAGTCACTAATTTCTCTATCTTTCGCGAGGTAACAATAATGTCCATTGGATATGGTGGAGAACATTTTTACCTAGACAAATCAAATCCAGAACAACCTGTAATTTATGTATCTGAGAGTCATAGAGGTGATCACCGGCTACAATCAACACTTGCTGAAAAGCGCAATAATTATCCAAATTTACTCATTGAGCTAGTTCAACTCGATACACTCAAAGAAATTCAACAAAAACAACCAGTAAAGAATGATAAAGCATCTACTCCTCAAGCAAGAGTCATTGAATACTTTCGAAAAGCGAAGGAATTAGGGGCCAGTGATATCCATTTTCTGATTGGTATGAATAAGATCACCTTAGTACAATTTCGTATACATGGAGACTTAGAAACAATCGACAAATTGGATGAAGATGAAGGTAAAACACTGGCATCCACAATAGTAATGTCCATGTGCGATGTAGCAGAAAAAAGTTTCAATGCAAACAGACCACAAGATGCCCGTATACGTAAAGAATTTCTTCAAACTGCAAAATTATTTGGTGCGCGTTACGCGCATACTCCAGCAGAATTCGGCCTTTATGTAGTCATGCGCGTATTGCCTGATGAAGGGAAGGCACCTCCAACACTTGATGAGCTGGGCTTCCTACCTGAACAACAACTTCTAATTCGCCGTATGCTTTCAACACCAGAAGGAGTCGTCATTCTTTCTGGGCCTACAGGTTCGGGGAAAAGTACCTCCTTACGAACTTTCAGTGAGATCTATCTTAGTTTCACTAACCATCGTAAGCGATTATTAACGTTAGAAGATCCTCCAGAAGGTCTTATTAGGGGCGCTGTCCAGACACCGATTATTGCCGATAAAAATAATCCTGAAATGGTCAGTCGAGCTTGGGTTAGGTCTATCTCAGCATCATTGCGGCTAGACCCTGATGCAATGATTGTCGGCGAAATGAGGGATTCTCACTCGGTGCAATCAGGACTAGCCGCAGCTAAATCAGGTCATCTTGTATTGACCACTCTACATGCTAACTGTTCTGTCGGTATTTTAGATAGATTGACAGATACACTGGATATTCCAATAGGACAAATTGCTGATCCTCAGGTGATGATTGGTCTAATATCACAACGGTTAGTACAGCTACTTTGCCCTCACTGCAAAAAATCCTGGCAAGACGTCGAGGAAACCTTGGAACCAGAAAAAAAGGTTCTCTTAGAAAAATTCTGTGATACAGAAAAGCTATTCTTTCAAAATTCTTCAGGATGCGAACACTGCCACAAAGGTGTTACAGGACGTAAGGTTATTGCCGAAATTATTCGCCCTGATGCTAAATTTATGAGTATTTACCGAAACAAAGGCAAACTGGCCGCACGCAGTTATTGGGTTCATGAACTTGGTGGTATTACTCGTGGCCAACATTTACAGAAATACCTCCATGCAGGTTTAGTTGATCCTATCAAAGCTGATTACATTAGCCCATTAGATGAAGATAGCCTTACCTTGTTACCAAGGGAGGAAATATGAGACTTGATTTTTCAGCGTTAAGAAATCTTCTATCGGGTGTAGGTAAACAATCTGATAAGTTCTCAATCAACAATATTAATGACAGGTTGAGTCGTTGGTTGGCTCAAAAAACATTCACAACCTCAGACCGTTTAACGCTCTACGAAGATCTCGCATTCCTTCTGGATAACAATCTTCCTGTTGAGAAAGCCTTAAATGCAATGATCCTCAGTTATGGAACAAAACGCCCGCCTGTTGTTTTTTGTTTAGAAGATGCACTTTCTGCAATTAGTCAAGGAAAATCGGTTGATCAAGGATTGTCTGAATGGGTTCCCAGACAAGAAGCCGCCATTCTTAGTGCCGGTGCACAAGATGGTAACCTTGCTGCTGCACTCTACCGTGCAATTACCGTAGTACAGGGCATGGACGATATGAAATCTGCCCTCATGTCCACGCTAGCTTACCCAATGCTTTTATTGGGAACAACATTTGCCATGATGAAAATGGTAACCGTCTATTTCTTGCCGCGCCTAGAAACTCTATCAGGTAAAGAAAACTGGGGGGGAGCTTTATGGTGGCTAAACTCAATCTCTGAGTTTTTCGTTAATAACGCCCTTTTACTTGGTGCATTCATTCTATTAATTATCGGCTTTGTTACATGGTCCATGCCTAATTTAACAGGCAACGTTCGTAAACATATTCTTGATAAGATAATGCCTTGGAGTATTTATCGGGACGTCTTGGGAGTAGGATTTTTATTGAATTTTAGTGCCTTGATGAGAGCACAAGTAACAACTCAAGACACCATAAATATATTGAGTAATCATGCACAACCTTGGTTATTCGAGCGGTTAGCTGCCACTCAGAACCAAGTAAGCCAAGGTGATCATCTTGGAATAGCATTACGAAATACTGGTTTCGGATTTCCATCACCCCGTGCTATCGATAAATTGGCATTACTTACCGACGGTGATAACGCCGAAAACATTATCGATAATTTTGCACGAAACTGGCTTAAACAAACCGTTGCTAAAATCAAGAAAACAGCGAAATTACTTTCTAATATCGCATTAGGGACTAATGCTGGTTATATGATTCTCATTCTTTTAGCAACTCAAGACCTCAACAACCTAGTTGGCACTCACTAGTCCAACAATCTCACTTCTACATACACTGGAAATAAAAAGGAAATAATATGAAGCTATCTATTAGTTCGCCTCGACGTGCCATTAATAAAGGTGCTATCACACTTCTTGAAGCATCTATCTATATTGTTTTGGCCCTAGTTGTGTTGGCTGTTGCCGTTACACAAGGAGGAGGATTATTTAACCGTAATGATGCTAGCACCGAATACAATAATGCCGCTGAAATATTAAACAACACCCGTGCAATGACAAAAACATCAGGTACATACAATTTTAGCACCGCAGATGCAATGACAGGGGCTCTAATCCAGTTCGGTGGCGCTCCTGCTAATATGACAATAGTGGGAACCAAATCATCTGGCACTGCAAAATTACAAAACTTATGGGGAGGAGCTGTCACCGTTCAACCTGTAACATCAGCCGGTGGCCAAAAGTCCAGCTTTTCTATGACCTACGCTTCTGTTCCTCAGGAGGCCTGTATCACTCTCGCAACTAAATTAAGTGCAGCTCCTTCTATTGTAATTACGCAAGTAAACGGAAAATCCACTAACGGCCCAATAGCAGCAAATGCCATTGGCGCTCAATGTACTCCTGATAATGGTTCTGCTGGGCAAAATACACTGATATTCACCAGTAATACCTGATCCTCCTTGCCGATAGCAAAATTCTATCGGCATCATTTCATCGGAGTGCATTAACATGCTATGTGCTGTACGACGGTTCATGATATTAATTGTATTCACAGGAATGGTACTGTTATTTATGCCAATACATGCTCAAGCATTCTGTTTTAACGAAGCTGGAGCTCGCTACAAAGTAGATCCTTTATTACTACGTTCAATAGCTACTGTGGAAAGTAATCTTAGCCCTAGCGCTATCGGGAAAAACCGTAACAAAGCAGGTCGTATAACTAGTCGTGATTACGGACTCATGCAAATAAATGAAATACATATACCTCAGCTACAAGCTCTAGGCATTATTAATGATAAACAAGAGTTACTAAATAATACCTGTCTCAATGTTCAAATAGGGGCTTGGGTATTAGCCAAACACCTTAAAAAATGCGGAGTGAATTGGGAATGCTTAGGCTCTTATAATGCAGGGTTTGCTGATAATAACAGTAGCCGGAGGATGATTTACGCTCGCAAAGTGTATTCCGTTTACCTAAATCTTTATGGAGGAGCTAATTAAATTGGTCAATTTAATTATTTGGTCCTCACTCTGTATTGCTATCCCTCTATTTATAACATTAGTTGCACTAATACTGGTTGTCCCGGCCAAATTGTTTATACGAACACACCACGGTTTCCCTCTGACACGTTTACAAATAAATAGCGTTGTAATTGCTTTCACATTTGCCAGTACTTCACTACTTATAATGGGATTACTTTCTAATGTGAATCCAATAGGAATAATAAAATGTTGGGTATTATTAGCTTGGGGGATACCACTGGTTCTTCTTGATATACGAAACTTTTGGTTGCCTTTTAGCTTTACCACCGGATTTTGGTTGACCGGTATACTATTTTCTTTGCTACCAGATAACACTATTCAATTTGCAGAATCCGTTATTAGCAGCAGCGTCATGTTTGCTTTCATGCGGTTCTTTCATTACTGCGTTAACAGAAAACACGCCGAAGAAAGATTCGGGTTAGGTGACGTACATTTAATTGCAGCTCTTTGTGCCTGGATTCCGTGGCAGCAAGCCAATCTATTATGTGGTATTGCATTTATTATGTTTATTGCTGGCGCACTTATTACTAAAAAGCATGCTCAGCCGTATGCTCCTTGGTTGTTCGCACTTCTTGTTATCTTGGCCACGTTCCTTCCCCTGCAAACCATACAAGGTGTTTTATGACAGACTATACAGTCCAATCCTCTATTAATCGGGGGTTATCATTAGTTTCCTTGGCGTTGGTTTTGGCCATCGTATTACTCGCAGCCCCTATAGGGATGCAAAAATATGCTGATTATACTGATCAGCGAACTTGGAATGTGACCGCAGAACATCTCACAATTGTTAGCCAAGGTAGTCGGCGGTACATAAAGGACAACTACAGAATTCTGCTAAATCAAGTAAAAGATGGGAAACCTAAATCCATATCAGGTCAAGAACTGCGTGATAAAGGGTATCTACCCCATGGATTTTCTTTAGCGAATAATAATAATCAGACCTACGTCCTATCTGTAGCCAAAAACCCAGCAAAAAAAGAGAGCATGGTTGCATTTATTCTCACTACTGGAGGTAGTGAAATTCCATTCAAAGGGTTGCGTTTTATTTCCACAGGAATAACAGGACTCGGCGGCTATATTTACCCTGATAATATTGCGAACGGCGCAGGCGGAGGCTGGCAAGTGAATTTATCTAATTTCGGCCTCAAAGGTCAGAGTGGCCACATTGTCTCTTATCTGTCCTCCGAAGTATTAGGTACAGACGCAGAAGAAAGAGATCGTCTTTATCGTTTTAAAGTTAATGGCAGACCAGATTTGAATCGGATGCATACGTCAATTGATTTAAATAATAATGACATTAACAACGGTGGGAAAATTAATGCCCAGAAAGGTAATTTTAATGATGATTTGACTGTAAATAACGATATCAAAAGCAATAATGGATGGATAATCACACATGGTAATAAAGGCTGGATGAATGGCACTCATGATGGCGGTTTTTATATGTCGGATGGAAACTGGATTCGAAGTTGGAAGGACAAAGGTATTTATACTGGCGGCCAAGTCAAAGCGGGCAGTATTGAATCCGATGGCAAAATTCATTCTAAGGGACGAATTTCGACTGATGAATTTTTACAGTTAGGTGTAGCACAAGTTAATAAAAGCTGTAATTCCAACGGCCTTGTCGGTAGGGATTCCGATGGCAATATACTTTCCTGTAAATCTGGAACTTGGCAGTCTACATCACAACTCAACGATGCAGTTTTCTTCTCAAAATCTGCATGGGATGGCGAAACCGTAAATCTTGGAAAACATAAATTTTGTGCGCTTCATCGCGCAGTTTATGATTATACCAACTATCGTGGTTGCCTTGTGTCTCGAAACAACAATGGAGACTGGATATTACAGTCTATAGTCGGTGGTAATGGAGAGGCCAGCTGTGCCGCCGCCTGTATTTAGAGAGAAATAGATCTTAGCAAGAATAACCTACACTAACAATCATTGGTTACTGGAAGTAATCCCTTCAAAAACAATCTCTTCCTTTCTACTTTTATCTGGAACAACTCCAACCTCTACTTGCATATGCAGTAAAATAGGAATACTTCAATGATGAATCGACTGATTATCTTTATTACTTTATCTGTGATATTAGCCGGATGTCAGCAAAAACAAATAGTTTCTCAACACCAAACACCATCTTCACTAACTATCTCAATCCAGCAATTGCAAAAACTGCGTCAGGAATTACACCAAAAAGGGGTTTTAGAAAAAACTAATACTCAGTTCCCTACAAAAATTAACTCTAACTCTCAACTC
Organism: Xenorhabdus sp. XBWT; assembly: GCF_059072735.1. Lineage (NCBI taxonomy): Bacteria > Pseudomonadati > Pseudomonadota > Gammaproteobacteria > Enterobacterales > Morganellaceae > Xenorhabdus > Xenorhabdus sp. XBWT. The sequence goes on along the minus strand of NZ_JCACRQ010000002.1, from coordinate 84,698 downwards.
ATTACCGTAAATTGGAGTGGAGATGCTATTGAACTTCTCAGTCAACTTGCTCACCAACGCGGTTTAACATTCGCTTATATCGGTGTTCGATTGCCACTCCCTATCACTGTCAATGAAGAAAACATCTCTTTTGAGCATTTATTGCGTGTCATTAGCACCCAAATAGATTGGAGAGCCAGACTAGAACAAAATCCCGTTGAGTTGCGTCTTTACTTTATGCTGCCGCTGAAAAAAGGAATATTAGCATGACACTAAAAGCACTGCCCCTGTGTCTAGCACTTGTTGCCATGCCAACAATTGGGGCGACAATGGGTACTGCACCACCTGATATCAACGCTTACCTATATCCTCAATCAATTGATAAATATGGTGTGAATGATACGTTATGGCAATTATTGAATGATGCTGGCCAAACAGTTGGATTTAGAGGAGGAAAAGCTCAACGAGCTTGGGAACTACAACAAGAGTTGAATAACCAAAATGATATCCTCAACCGTCTCTATGAGTTTGCTCCATTAATAAACCGACAAGGTTGGTTACCTCCTGTCATAGTAGTATCGGAAGATTTAGCACACATTACCGATAAACAAATTCGCACAGCGAACAAAGTCTACAACATCTTAGTACCAGAACGTTTCGTCAGTAACCCCCCAACTTGGCGACAATATTTACTCTCAGGGCTCACTATCAGTATTGATGTTTCCTCAGAAATAAAACCTAAAAACAGCGCTGAAGAAAAAGTATGGCGTGAAGCGATTAGAAAAGGTTGGCAAGATGGACGTGAAAGTGCAGACCGTGTTTTAGAAAGTAATTTCCATCGATTAACCCGAGATTATGCCGGAATGGTACGTTATTCAACGTTGATTCAACAAGGCATGATCTCACCACCAGTAATCAGCGAAGAACTCCAGTCTGTTACCGGTTCTCGTGACAAATTGATGATAGGCGATAAGGTTCGGGATCTGAAACAACGTGCCGGATTCGAACTGGATAAAAAACGCTGGAAACCTGTTATTACCAACTCTCAGAAGTAACTCACAGGACGAACAATGACTCCTTTAACACACTACGATTTCAGTCGAGGTGGGTTGAACGCTGATAATCTACGAGGCTTCTTTGTTCATTGCTACCGTCACGGTGTATCTGATATCCATATACAAAGTGGTAATCCTCTCATTGCAGATCACTATGGCCGCAAAGTCATTTTAAGCCAATTTAGATTAGAACATTCCAATCTGATACGACTCATTGATGAAATTTATTCTCCTGAAATAAAAGCACAAATACAAAGCGGAAATGGTGTTGACAGAGCTCTACAGCTGGAAGGTGACAGTAACGGTCGATATCAATTAGCTCGAGGTGAGCGCGTCAGATTCCGTTCTAACTTCATACAAGGCACAATTGGTAACCTCAATACTGCAATCGCCCTAACACTCCGAGTTATTCCCTCTTTAATTCCAACACTTGATAGTCTGGACTTAGAAGAAGATCTGCAAAAAAGTCTTCTACCTCTGAACGGCCTTGGATTAGTTTGTGGTGAAACAGGCTCTGGAAAATCAACACTTTTAGCATCGACCTATCAGCATTACGGGGAAACACATCCTGACGGGAAAGTTGTGACTTATGAAGATCCCGTTGAGTATTTACTTGGTGGGCCTAAGTGGGTTTTACAGCCTCAACAATGCCAAATAGGTCGGGATGTTAAGAGTTTTGCCGATGGATTGCGCTTATCATTGCGCCAAGCACCAACTGTTATTGGTATCGGAGAAATTCGTGACTTAGAAACATTGCAAGCAGCAATGACATGTGCGCAATTCGGTCAGTTAGCACTCAGTACCCTTCACGCTTTTTCGCCTGGTCATGCATTTTCACGTTGTTGCATCATGGCTCCCGAAGATTCCCGAGAACAAATTGCATTCGATTTACTCAATGCTCTTCGTTATATCGTTGTGCAACGTTTGATACCAACTACAGACGGAAAACGCACGGCAGTACGCGAATACGTAATATTTGACGACGAATGGCGGAGATCATTATCTCAACACCACTACACTCGCTGGCCTGAAATGATTAACTCAAGTTTACGCGACAGTAATAGCCGAATTGTTGATCGGACATGGCAATTGTTCGTCAACAATCACATTGATGCACAAACTGCAGAGAAAATCATGGGATGGCGGGAATTTTCGGATAAACAAAAGGCTGCATAATGAAAAATGATTACAGTGATTGGTTAGATGCGGGAAGACCAGTCACCATTTATGGCATTCCCGTTTTAGCCTTTCTAGTTTTTCTATTGTTATTCATATGGCCAACGCAAATTACCTTTTTCATCTGCTGTTCTCTGATCATTTTATACAAGGTACTCGCCATATTCGGTTACACCCCAGCTGTGTTATTCCAGAGGGTTCACCACTGGCTACGTGGAAGAAAAATCACGGGACGTCCTTGGTGGTATCGAAAATTCTTTGAATAGGACATGTAATGAAAGCAACTGAACCTACCTATCTAGTAATTCCTATAGAACAACTTCCAGAAGCAAAAAGAACAGCTGGAAAACTGGAAAATGGCCAAAATGCTCTAGAATTCGATGTCAAAAGAAGACTGTGGTTAGCTCGTACTGGGGCAGATCTTGATAAATTATCGAAATGGCATGTAGACACCACGTTAGTTGCAGAAAGTGATCCTAGACAAGATTTTGGAGACTTCATTCGTGCACATGGAGGCGAACTAAAAGGCGATCCTGTCATGAATGGAAAAATACAACGAATTAGTATGTTTGATGATAAAAAGGGGGCAAAATCAGGTGTCTATGTAGGACATGAAGATGGTTTCCCAAACGGATGGTTTACTAACCATCGCGGTGATCAAGAGCGAAAGACATGGTCCCCAAAATCAGCTAGGCCTGACCCTACAACACTCGCACACCAAAGAGCCATCGCTGCTCAGGAACAGTTAGTTCGAGACAGAGAAAAACGTATTCAACAAAACTACAAATCCAAAGAAGTTACTGCTCTGTATAACAAACTCTCTCAGGCTGGACACAATCATCCTTATCTATTACGTAAAGGAGTCAAGGCTGAAAAAGGGGTATATCAGGACACCAAAAATAGTCTAATTATCCCTCTTTCAAATGTCGAGGGTAATATCCGAACACTACAAACTATCTACCCTGACGGAAATAAACGCCTCACAACAGGTGGAGAAAAAGAAGGTAATTTCTTTGTAGTTGGCGGCACCTTAAAAAATGGCTCGCCTATCATATTTGCCGAAGGCTATTCAACCGCAGCAAGTGCTGCAATGGCGATTCAGCATCCGGTAGTTATGGCCGTTGACTCCGGTAACTTAGTTAAAGTTGCTCAAGCTATACATGAACGTTATCCCGACAGCCCAAAATGGTTTCTAGCCGATGATGATATCCCAAAACCTACACGCCCCGGTAATCCAGGCAGGGAAAAAGCATCTCAAGCCGCTGAATTAACTGGGGGGCATTATATTCTTCCCGCATTTACGGACGAAGAACGCCAAAAAGGTCTTACAGATTTTAATGATCTTCATAAATCTAGAGGGATTAATGCTCTAAAACATCAGTTGCAGCCTGTAATTACTGCTATACAAGCCTCTTCTCGCATGGAGCCAATAAAAATGGTTGATACCCCGACAGAAAACCAATCCGAATCAACAAAAATACAGAACGAAATATTAGAATCAGATAATTCAGAATCCCCTCCAAACATTGATATTGCGCCTGAGTCTTCCATCTCCAACGATGATTATGCAGATTATAGCCACATCATCGAAAATGTTATGGAACAGGAACAGCAAGAACACCAATTCGAAAACATCGCATCTGAATTGCCAAAACAAGATGTCTCTGAATCTTCTGAAATGTTAGAGCCGGCAACAGCTGAACTGGTTCCAAATGAGCATGACGCGCCAATTAACGGCGAAAATATTGCAAATATTGCAAATATTGCACCACAAGAAACGCCCCTTGGTGAAAATGAACCATCCAATGTTGTTAGTGAGTTAGTGTCTGCAGACAACAAGCAGGACGTACCACAAACTACTCCAACGGAAATTCAACAAGCCCAGAACGTAGAAACAACAGAGGTTACTGGAGCATCTGAACAACTGCAGCCCGAACTGTATCTCGAGAAAGAAAAAATTGAAGCGGCAGATGAAGACGCTAAAGAATGGTTGAATTCTCGCCGACCTTCAATCGAAGAAATGATATCGGAAGATAAAGCACATTCTCACAATATAATACGGGATTCAAAAATAACAGGTTTGAAAAACCAAGAAACGACAGCTGCAGAGTTAGCAAAAGAAGAGGAAAAATTAGCAACTAATGTAGAACCAGTAAAACAGAATGAACAGTTAGAAAATGCGATTCTTATCGAAACATCACTCCAATTAGCACCAATAGACCTTGATGCTTTAATGCAACAAATCACACATGAAATAGCCAATGATGGCCGTTCTGTAAAATATCTGCTCAGTGGTGAAGATGCATTTGTTGACCATAGTAATCGTATCGTGATGGCAACTGATCAATCTAGTAAAAATGATTCTATGATACTTGCCGCCCTTCTTGTCGCACGGGAGCATTATCGCAGTCGTATCGAATTGACTGGCAGTGATGAATTCAAACAACGAGCCATTAATCTCATCGCAGAATATAACCTCGATGTAAAAATGAAGAATCCGCAGCAACAACTAATGCTGGACGAAGCAATAAAGAACCTTGCTGACGAACCTACTCCAAACGATACACCGATCCCAGTAGGTAGCCCGGTTGCTAGTATTGTTACTGAACCCAACGAAAAATCAGAACCCGTTTCGACTGTTCCATCATCTGGATTATCGCCAGAGTTGCCACTTGAGTTACGCCCAAGTGAACCTTCCCAGGAAAATCTTCAAGATGCCAGCCACAAAACTATTGTTCCATCATCAGAATTACTAGCAGAAATACCACCTGAACTACGCCCGGCAGTTCTTACTCAAGCTCCCCCACAGAATGCCAGCCGTAAAGAAAGTCAGGCTGGTATCACCGGAACTATATTGGGCTATGGTCCTGCCAAATATAATTTTGACCCTTCTGAAAGTAAAAGCTATTACGTGCACCTACGAACTGCACAAGGTGAACGATATATCTGGGGTAAAGACTTAATGAAAGTCATGCCTGAAAGTGGATTAAGTAAAGATGATGTTGCCACGCTTAAATGGCTTGGCAGTGAAGAAGTCACTGTGTTGGCCAAAGTAAAAGACGATCAAGGAAAAGTTGTAGTCGAAAATGGGGTAGAAAAAACACATCAAATTACTACTCATCGTAACCGGTGGGAAATAGCTTCGGCGATTGATTCTAATCTGCTTGTCAGTAATGAGCGCCAATCAGCCCCCCCTGCCAGTCTTATGGCCTATGATATGAATCACTTTAAATCCATACAAGAACAAGTAATTCAGCTGGCTACAAAAGCAGGCGTAACTGTGCCAGACCTACCATCACCAGCAAATGATCTACTGTGGTTTAAATCTAATGGTGAAGGTTCACAGCCTCCGGCAATACGCCCAACCGATATGAAATTACCTGCCCACACTCAAGATGCAGGAACCGTACTTATGAAAGCCATGAATAGTGAAGATCAGCTTAAATTGCTTCTGGTGAAAGGACTGGGCGAATACATACAAGGTGTAGTTCATTATCAAGGTGAATACCATTCCGTTTTAGGGAAGCTGTGCACTCGAGAAAATGGCAGTTGTTATTTATCACTCAATTCAATAACTCCTGATGGCCCAAAAGTCATTGGTTATGGAAATGCGGTCAATCATGAAGCCGGTGCCAATAACGCCTTTGTATTCAGATTAAAAAATGAAAAAGAACATCTTTATGCCCCATTAGTTGATCCAGCAAAGTGTCCCCCGGATCTGCACAAACAACTCGGGTTTACGAATGACTACATTCCACCGTCGCAAACCTCGCAGACCCGGGAAGACATTGTGGAACATGTTGCTAAGCCTACTCCATCAACACCACGACCAGGGGCGTAAAGGAATCATCATGCGATTACACTATTTTATATTGGCCATGACTATGATCAGTTGTTTTTCGCTTCCTGCACAATCTGCAAATTGCCGTGCTGGGGCAGCGGCTCAAGCAGGGGCACAAGCAGGATATGAGCGAGCTAAAAAAGCAGCTGAATCTTGGTCGCAACGAGAAAACCAGATATCCAGAGAGCTGCAACAGTGTTTGGGAAGTATTAGTACTTCAATTACAGTACCTACATTCCCTGATTTGAGCGGAGTTCTAAATGGGATTAAAGATAGAATCTGCCGAGCAGCGCGCGATAAGATCCGGGATTATATTCCCAGTAAAATTGACCCTTGGGGAGATTTACCACCTATTTTAGGCGGCTCTATAAATACACCAGTGGGAAATTTACCTCCACTTGTGGGGAAAGACTCACGTTCAGTAGGGATGGATATAGGGAAAAGTTTTCCACAAAGCTCGTCATTAACTCAAAGAACCTCTGCAACACCAGCTCCGAAGCGTTCCGTTTCTGATTCTTCTGGTGATTCATATCTCTTCACTCGCTAGTTTCCTCCTTTGAGATTACCGAGAAAATATAAAATCTGGATATTCCATGAAAGAAAAAGAACAGGCTACTACTCCGGCAGCTGCGTCTGATCCGTATGCATCGGCTATTGCTCAGCATAACGCGAATCAACTTAATGTAGGATTTACACGTAAATTACTCACTGCCAATGTTTGGTTCGGCGCTAGCACTTTCGTAACAATGATAATAATCGGATGTCTGGTATACGCGGTATTACATCCTCCGGTGAAATATTTTGCGACCCAAGATGGAAGAGTAATCCCGTTACATCCAACAGATACACCAGCTTATAGTAATGCTGATGTAGTTGATTTTGGCAACCAAGTTATTCGAGAAGCTTTTACACTTGATTTTGTTAACTATCGTTCTCAGATGAATAACCTGATACCTCGTTTCTCTGACGATGGCTTTCAGAGCTACTACACCGCCTTAACTCAATCAAATATCTTATCCGCGATAAAAGACAAAAAAATGAATATGTCAGCAATGACATCTTCTGGTGTCGTCGTCAGCAAAGGAAAGTTAGAAAACGGTGCTTATGCTTGGAAAATTCAATATCCCACAAAATTAAAACTCGTTGGCCAAGTTAATTCCTTGCCTGAACAAAGCTTTGTTATCTCACTACTCATTCAACAAGTTGATCCTCGTTTGAAAAACGCAGGTTTAGAAGTTGGTCAGTTAATTACCTATGAGGCTCCATAATGTTAAAAACTCCACTATCTGGTTTAATCCTTCTGGCAACCTTTAGTAGTTACTCTGCGCAAGCAACTTCGGCACCTACAGCAGCTCAAACCTCTACAATTCAACAAGCACCGATTCCATCGGCAATGAACCCTGAACCTAATGCCCCATTGCCATCGCCGGCATTGTCTTATGCACTTAATCAAGTAGCTCCCTTGACACCAAAGGATGTTTCAGAATTACATCAAACATTTGATCAATTACAACGTAGTGAAAGCCGGGCTCCAGTGACTGCAGTACCACGCATTAGCTCACTCACAGTTAACTTATCTCCTGGTGCATCATTACCTTTGTTACGGACTCTTCCTAATTTTCCAAGCACCGTAACATTTACTGATGAAACAGGAGCACCATGGAATATCGGAGAACTTCCGGTTAACGGAAATCAGGCAGGTTTTGAGATCAAATACTTTCCGAAGAGCCCTGCAGCTATAACAGTTCAAGCTAAGCGTGCTTATGACACAGGCAGCGTCACTGTGTATCTTCAAGGGCTACCAGTTCCTATCGTGATTTCACTCTCTAGTGGAGAAGCCGATAACTCAAACAAAGCACAAATAACAGATAGCCGACTTGATTTGCGTATTCCTTTACGAGGCCCTGCTGCCAAACCACTCCCGATCACACGAGAGAAAATTAGTCTCGAAGATCCATTACTGCAGGCATTCTTAGATGGCATTCCTCCCAAAGAAGCTAAACGCCTTAAAACTGGCGGTGATGTACCAATGACCAGCGTTTGGCAAATGGGCGATGACCTCTATATCCGCTCCCGCCATATGATTAGGGACTCTTTTGTGTCTACGTCGTCCTCTGCTGACGGCACCCGTATTTGGAAACTACCTGTCACGCCAGAAGTCGTATTCTCAGTCCAAGGGCGTAATGCGACTCTCAATATCAATCTGGAGTAACTACATGGCCATTGAAAAAGATGTTGCGAGCGATGGTAAGAAATCTGGGTTACTGATCTTATCCGGTGGGGTGCTTATTTTCGGGGGAGTGTTTATCTTATGGGGTTATCTTAACAAACCTGCCCCGACCCCTTCTAATATCAACTTAAGCAAAGTGGCAAACAACGCATCTGTTAAAAGTATTGAAACTAAACAATATCAACAACTACAGAGTCAAGCCAACAAGTTGGGTTCCCAGACGGCGGACGTTAATGGAACTAGTTTTGTTGCCTCATTGAAAATGAGCGATGTTAAATACGAAACATCTTCTATTGCCCCTCAATCTGTAGAACTCAATACACATCCAAGTGAACCTCAACAAGATTCAACGCCAACATCTGATGGTATTTCTGAGGATAAAAAAACAGCCCTTAAAGGTTATTTAAAAGTTCTAAATGAGCGTTGGAAACCAGGGGGAATGCAATTGGCCAGTGTATTTGGTCAAGAAAGCGAAGGAAATGGTTCAAATCAAACCAATACATTTAGCACTTGGACAAGCGGGTTGCCCGGTAATGAACCGTTGGAACCTGCTAAAACAGCAATGGAGAAAAACACACCACAAAATAAGATCATTGTACCGCCAAACACTCGTAGACCCGGTGTTATTGATACTGCTATTGATTCTGACAACCTTAATTCAATTGTTTTAGCCCATATCCCCGCAGGATTCTTAGAAGGTGCAAGGTTCAGCTCCAAAGGGGTTCAACTGGCCGGAAATGGTGTTGTGATTCATCTAACTCACATGACATTAAAGGGGGTTGAATATCAAGTAGATGCGTATGCATTACAAGACGATACACTTCAATCATCAGTTGCAAGTGAAGTTAATAATCGCTATTTCAGCCGTATTATTTTACCAGCGCTTGCTAGCGGGATTGGGGGTGTTGGCCGGCTCTACAAAGATCAAAACACACAAATTCTCTCCACACCAAATGGAACAATCACTGGTGGAACAGGCAAAGTTAATAGTTCTGCTGTTGTCGGAACCGTTATTGGAGGAATTGGTGAACAAGCAGGCCAAGTCATAGCTAGCGATGCTGCCAAACTCCCCATGAAACAAGTTAACGTTCATAAAGGTCAAGTGGTTGCAATCCAATTTATGAAAGGAGTGTATGAGAGTGATCGCGTGAATAAATAACGCCTCCATACTCACTGAACTTAGAATAGCCTCAGGAGAACATTAATGAGCTCTCGTTTCGATTTAGATACCCCCCCGACAACAGCTTTACCGGAAGATGTGAATGTTGAACCGCCTAAAACTTCCCAGCAAGCTAATAAAACTAAATTAATTACTCTACCAATAATAGGAATAAAATTTACTATCATGCAGTTAGTGATGATGGCAGTTATGTTCCTCGGTCTTATTATATACACCCTTTCCAAGGGCTCCCCACAACAAACAAGCAGTACGCCAAAATTTGCTTCGCAAGAATCTGTAGCAGAACAGCCGGTGTCTTCCTCTCCTGAGGAACAACCATTGTCTTCAATACCACAAGTACCTGTTAGCCAGGAGCATTCAACCAATTCCATATCAGAAAACACCCTGATAGGAAAAGAAACAGGAGAAATTAAAGAAAGTATCAACAACCTACAAACTTATAGTGAAAATAATCGAGAAGGAATCAAAGCACTTGATCAACGACTACGCGCACTTGAGCAACAATTTTCAGCTCAACAATCACATCTATCAGCTCCTGTATCGCCAATAAACTCAACAACACCCAAACCAGCTGCCAAGAAAATTTCCCAAACCGGCAGTAAAAAATCTAATTTCCAGGGAGCTACTATAGCCAGCCTTTATCCGGGGCTTGCATGGGTAAATTATAAAGGAAGCACTTGGGCACTACGTCAAGGAGATCGTATCGGAAACGCTACAGTTAAAATAATAGATATACATAAACGTGAGGTGGTAACTACAGTTGGCATCATTCGCTAAGGATATTTATGGATTTGGTTCAAATGATTGCTAATGCAATCAACAATATAAGCCAAGCCGGTATCGCATTAATGTTAATCCTCGGTTCTTTCACCGGGATAATCACTCTCATGGGACACTTTGGCAACATTGCAAGCAAGGCAAGGCGAGGCCAATTGCAAGATGGGCCGGGAAAAATAGTTGGTGTCATTTTAATAGGTGGATGCCTTATCACGCTACATAGCGTAATGAATGCGACTTCTAACCAGCTGGCATTGGGCAATATCACATTCGGTGCTATCGCTTACGTCTCAGAAGGGAAATATGGCCCAGCTGCAGTAGCTATAAATGCAGTCCTCACATTGCTTCAGTGGGTAGGCATTATTTATGCCTACCAAGGACTACTCCGTCTTCGCCGTTCACTGAAAGATGGGCATACAAGTCTGAGTGCTGGAGATGACGTATATAGTGGTATTACACGTGTAATTATCGGAACAATGCTCGCTGTAAATCCACGATTGATTGATACCATTCAAAACACAATTAAATTTCATTGGTAAATAAAAACGTAATTATGAACATTATAAAATTTATGAAAAACTTCCTACTGTTTGTTTCCGTTAAAACTATTCTTATCGCCGAAACAGCCCGACAATATTTGCTCAGTGCTCTTTTAAGCATTGTAGGATTAATATTGTCTCCTGTTGCAAAAGCCGATGATGATATTGCTGGCATGTTCAACAGTTTGGGAAATGGTGTTATTTCAACAAAATCAACAATCTTGGGAGTATCCCAAGTCGTAGGCATAGGCTGCCTTTTCCTTGGTGTTGGTTTGATGTTTGCCAAAAAAAATCCCCAAAACGCCAACATTAAGGCATGGCATATCATTCTTGCATTTGTATGTGGTGTAGCATTTATCGCTATTGAACAAATAGCTACACGCAGCCAAAAACAAATGGGGTTGTCTCCCGTCTCGATTAGTTAATATTGATAGTCGGCCTAATTAGGCCGACTATTTCTTTTATCTTGTATTAATTCCAATCTCGAAAGCAAAACTATCCAGCCATATTTCTTCGAAATATAGGGAATTTATATGTTAATTTTCTCTATTTCCCGTCATATAACGGGACACTCAATACCAGTTAATCAACAAAAAAAACTGAATGATATAGCTCAAAAAGGTGGGCATTATTGCGAATTCTGTGGTTATGAATCACAAAATAATAGTGTCATATTCCGTGATAATAATCCGTTAAATACGCAGCCCAATAACCTCGCTGTTGCAGATCCCCTTTGTCAATCTTGGCGGCAATTAGACACCATCACAGCGGAAGCTGGCGCTATAGTCTATCTCCCTGCATTAAATCCAGAAGATGTTAATCATCTACAACGTGCCATTGTTCAAGCATTGGACTCAAATGATGAATCCTATCAGAAAGACGCTAAAGCGCTACTCAACTGGCTAGCCTCCTATGAAAAGCCTGTCCAACAGATTTGGGGAACATCTCATCCTCAAGCGTTTGGAGAGGCTATCAAACATATAGCAGATGATCACCGACCGACATTATTGGAACGTTGGCGTCATTTAGCTCTTGTGCTACATCCGGCCCAACTTAAAGGCAAGCTAGCCACAACCAAGTTAGAAACTAGTACCACTTGGTGGGGACATCTATATCGTGATTACTGCTTTCGGAACTAAATATGATTATTGATAAAATCGAAGAAGCCTTTGCTTATTTTTCTCGCTATACGTTAGGACGAGACTTCTCACAGTATTGCGATCTACGAACTGTCATTGGATTAACACCAGATGATAAAGTTCGTCATCCATCATTAGATGCACCCTATATCCACGTCACCGAAAACAACGATTATGCCTCCTGCTTTGAAGTATTAGGTGCATTTCGTGAATTCAGTGAAGTTGAACCAACAACATCAAATGAAGCACCTGCCCCTGATAGTTTATTACGATTCATTTTGAAACTGCGTGACAATTTGACAGGTGACTTCAAATCAATGGGGCACAAATTAAGTATCGTGTTTGAAAGGGACCCTACGCGAGGTAAGGAAGAAATTAGCCGATTAGTTGCTCCACAACGTCAATCGTTCCAAAAATTAGGGCTTGCATTGGATGATCTTGTCGATGAACAGATTACTAAAATGACGCCTTATCTCGCACGAGAACGTGTATGGTTAACGGTATACACCGCAATTGCAACACTCCCAAGTGCGGAAAAAAAAGAAGAAATCCAACGTCAAGATAAACAATTTAAAGATCTTCCCGAAGCTCGCTATGGGCAAAACCCTGTTTATGCAGAATTCGAAGGATTGAAACTAAGGCACGATGCTTTTATTGACAAATTGATGACTGATCTTTCTGATGGCAATGAAGGTATTATGGTACGCCTGCTAGACGCACATAAAGCTGGCTATGTCATCCGAGATGAAATTGAACGAACTAGTACAGACAAAACTTGGCAACCATTACTGCCTGCTGATCGCGTTATCCCCCATGGAAAAATGCGCGGTGAAGATATTAGTGCTTGCCTTGCCCCTCACCTCAATTTCCAGTATTGCGACACAGAAATAAAATCCTCAGGAAATATTGTTAAAGTTGATGGGCTATATCATGGCCAACTAGCTATGACGTTGGCCCCCCAACGTCCAGAACCATTCAGCCAGTTATTTAAGAAAGTTCCTCGCCAAATCCCATGGCGTATACGTTTAGATCTTATGCCTGGAGGAGGGAAAATGCTAAGCAATAAGAATAACTTGCTAAGTTTTGTCGCGTTTATTCCTTCCTTACGCAATATTTATCAGTCTATATCTTGGTTGTTGGAACAAGACAAAAAAGATCCCGTTTGCATTATGAGCATTACTGCTAGCACATGGAATGAAGATAAAAGCAGAATGAAGCGTAATCTCACCTTATTACAAAAGGCGGTTCAATCGTGGGGAGTCTCTAGTGTCACTCGAACATTCGGGGACCCTATTAGGGCATGGATGAATACATTGCCATTAGCATCCAGTTTCAGCGCACCTACTCTGATGTTTCCACCATTATCCGAAGGCCTAAAGTTGATGCCACTACAACGGCCCGCAAGCCCTTGGGGGAACGAAGGTAACGTAATATTTCAAACGATTGACGGAAAACCCTATCCGGTGCAATTAGCCAGTAGCATCCAAGAAAAACATACTGAATTATTAGCCGGTGCCCCAGGTTCTGGCAAATCACTATTGGCCAACAGAATGCATGTAGACGGGATATCTGCAGGCAGTACAGAAATTCCATTTATGGCTATGGTTGATAAGGGTTTCACTGCTCAGGGATTCTATGATTTGATGAGGGATAGTTTACCCCCTGATCAATTGGATAAAGTCATTAGCATCATTTTGCGCAATGATGCTGAACATTGCCGTAATCCATTCGATATATCCCTAGGTCTGAAATACCCAATCAGCACAGAACGTGAATACCTGCTGAAAATGTTGAGCAGTTTATGTATTGATCCACAAATCAACATGCCCCCCGATGCTGCCGCTTGCAGGCAAATCATATCTATGGCCATAGATATTGCCTACAAAAAAAATAGCGATACTGAACCAGTACGCTATGGCCCTTCACTAATCCCAGAAGTGGATAATGCATTGAAAGAAAGCGGCTGCCTTTCTGAACATGACTCACAATGGTGGGAATTGGCTACATGGTATGAAGTTCGGGACATGCTGTTTGATAAAAATTATGTGTATGAGGCTTCACTTGCACAAGCCCAAGCAGTACCAGAACTCAATGATTTACAGGGTGCACTTAACACAGAACAAATGCGAACAACATTCGCACAGGTTAATCGCCCAGGTTCTGATGAGTCTATGTTGCATTATATTTCACGTTGTTTCACACAGGCGCTGTCTGATTACCCACTGATTTCTGGTCGTACCCGATTTACTGTCAGCCCTAACACACGAATTCGAGTTGTTGATGTTAACAACGTATCTGGTGATGATTCCCCAGAAGGAAAAATTCGCACAGGTATTATGTATCAATTTGCACGCCATCTTGCCGGTGCAAACGATTTTTACCTACCTCAATACCAAAACGAATTATATGCCAATCTAGATCCTCGCTATGTTTCTCTACACAGAAAACGCATCGAACAACTAGATCAAGAAAGTAAACTCATATTTATGGACGAACTACACAATATCAAAGGAATAGAAACATTGTGGGCCGCTCTGCAAACCGAAGATCGCGAGAAACGTAAATTTGGTGTCCGTACTGTTTTCGCATCTCAATATCTAGATGATTACCCTCAACAGCTTTTGGAGTCGGCTAACTCTTTATACCTCATGCGTGTACGTCCCAGCGATTTCAAGGTATTGGAAGAAACATTCAATGTCCCACGATCAACACTGAATAAGTTACTCAATACTACACGGGGTCCTGCACCAGATGGCAGTGGCACTACATTTCTGGCTGTTTTTCAAACCACAAACGGAAATATTGCTCAGCTTTTAAAAAATACAGTAGGACCACGTCTTTTATGGGCTCTCAACTCTACCCCAAAAAATCGGGCTCTTCGCAACATTCTATATGAAACTCTAGACGGAAAATTAGCTAGAGAACTGCTTGCCACAGCTTTTCCTAGCGGTTCAGCCGAGAAGCATATTGATATGTTAAAGAAAAAAGCCAATCAAGATGATGAAGATGGTGCAATCAGGATGTTAGCTAACGAGTTAATATCCAAAGCTGGATACATTCAGGGCAATTCAATTTAACACCCTAAGGTCAAAACCTTCCTTACTTATCCTGGAAATATAATGAAATACTATCCACCGATCACTCATAGGGTGTCCCTACTCTCTAGTTTGATACTTTATTTTGTCCTACCTAATCAATCCTTGGCATATCCTGTAGAAGTCACGGCCAGTGTCCCCATTGCAACACAAGTTACCCCAGCCCTTGGAACAATGAACGGCACTTTAGGTAAAATCGCCACAACTCAACACCAAATTGGCGCGGCCATTAACCAAAACGGTAGTAAGATTGCTATACAGATTGAGCAATCCGCACAAGCACAGCGTGACCAAGATATTTTTGCTCGTCAGACAGATAAATTAGAGCAAGCACGGCGAACCTATGCCGTTCCAGATAGCATCTGTACTGAGTCTGGTTCAGGTATGGCATCACAAATACAAGGCGGAGCACGAGCACGGCAAAGCTCGTTAGCCAGTGGTAGCGGAATTAGTCACAGCAAAATTCGCCATAGTGTAACCACACCCACACCGGCACAAGGACAAACGCAATTTCGTACAGCTGCCATTCATGCTGATTATTGCGATGCTGTAGACTTTGCTGCCTACGGTGGAACACCGCTATGTAAAATTGTTTCTGAATTACCTGGTGGTGATAAACGCTTAACATCATTATTGGATGGTGCAGGTAAAGATGGAAAATCTCCCGATCTTACTTTTGATCAAAAGCAGACCGATGCGGCCATAGCTTACGTATTGAACAGTACCTCTGCATCAGCCGGCAAGCAATTAAGCAAGGGGGAAGTCAAAACAACCTCAGGGCAACAATACGTGGGATTAATGACACAATATGAAGCTATCAACTCTGCAGCCCGCGAACCAATGCTGGCTATGGTGGCCGCAAGCCAATCCAATGAAGCTACACGCGATGTACTCAAAGAAACGCTTATGTCACCTTCCGCATCTGCATATTTCAATCAAACTGCATCAGGCGAAGCTAAACGTACCGGCTTAATGTCTGAAAGAGAATTTGAACAATTTGAAGTCGGTAGGCGTTATGCCAACACAAACTACCAAACGGACTTGCAGCAGATGGAGGGTGATAATTTAATGCGTGAATCTGTCCGAACCCAATCACTGCAGAATTGGTTGTTGCTGGGTATAAAACAGCAATTGCAGAAAAATAACATTCTACAAGGACAACAACTTTCGCTTAAAGCAACTGAATCCTACCGCCCTCAGTTACAGATGAAGATGCAACAAGTGAATTCAGGAGCTATACGCCCATGACTGATAAAACTGAAAAAAAATCCATTAATTGGGGCCACCGAACTATAAAAGGTATTTATTACTTTTCTAACGTATTCTTACCATTATCTGAGGTACGTTACACTGCGTCAAAAATAGGCCCATCTTTTCTTAATAATATCAAACGAGTAAAATATCTACGCCCTTCTTTTCAACTTGAAAGAAAACTTCGACAACCAATACTTAGCTTTAATGAAGCAATAATCGCCAGCGGTATGACAATTGAAACATTGAAGCAATGTTTTCTGCGTCGTAAAAAGTTATGTTTGTTTTTAGCTGCTATTCCGTCATTGTTAGCCATTAGCATCATTTTTGTGGTGCTGTTCAGTGGGCTATACACGCCATTATTATTGATAAAGACTCTCGTATTAGCTCTAGCCTTACTCTCTCTAGCTGCATTATCGTTTTTGCAAGCGTTGATATGTAGTTGGCGATTATGGCAACTAAGTCAGCATCGGGCATCACCTATTGAACGGGGGGGGGTTTCGGATTTTTTATCTGAAAATTCGTGGATTAAAACAACACTAAGCCTTAAATAATAAACGCTATAACGCCCAACAGTACACATATACATTCTGCCCCCATTCCCAGATATATCAGCTAACATCAGCACCTTATACGAGACTTCTATGAACACCATTCGAAAATTAATGGCTAGCGTATGTCTTTACTTGTTCACTCTCAACGCTTGGGCGAATTCATCGATAAATTTTGACACTATAGAACAAGCGGCCAAGCGTTCCAGTGATCTTTCACGTCAAACCTTAGTCATGATATTTGGTGACGTTGTAACAGATCCGTTTTCAACTAACTCCAGCATGATTGGAGAACTATTCTTTGTTTTTAACGGCATAGTAATGATCCTTGCCGTTGTTTGGTTCATCATCGTAGTATTAAAACATTTAGTAAAAGCGGGGCAACACGGAAAAATATTCAACAATGGAAAGTCTATGGCAGGCCCAGTAACTACTGCTGCTGGCTTCCTCACCTTGGTTCCCACTGTCTCGGGATGGTCAATCGGACAACTAATTTTTTTATGGGCAGCCTCAACAATGGGCATCGGGAGCGCAAACGTTGCTACAGATCGCATTGTTGATTTGCTTGAATCTGGATACTCATTAGTTGTGCAACCTACCGCCCCACAAACATTAAGCTCAGCCCGTGCTATTTATGAAATGAATTTATGCATGTACGGCATCAACAACGAACTAAGCACTATGTATCAGCAGTTTGGGCAAGGAGGCACCCCTCTTATGAGCATAAAAAATACCACAGATGGGTTTGAGATTGGAAATGGTAATGCTCTATGTGGTTCAGCCCGATTACCTGAATCTATAAAAGACAACACCATGAGTTGGCTATTTCCAGCCTCTGTTGATACTGATCGAATTATTGACGCTCAACGTAGCGCAATGAATGAGATGCAAAATAAATTATCACAATCTGCTTCCGAGTTTGTTACCGCTCTGCTTAATAAAAAAATGAATGGTAGTGGCACACTGCCTGATGCAGAGACGAGCATACAAAAAGCAGCACAAACTTATGAAAATCGCATTAATCAAACATTGAAAGCTCAAGGACCATCAGACGAACTAGCTTCTGTATTATCTGCTCAGTTAAAAAAGAATGGTTGGTTGGCTCTGGGTTCGTGGTATCAAACATTTGCTACCGCAAACAATAAAGTTAACGAGGTAGTGCAACTAAAACCGATCATTACCGGTATATCTGGATTAGGTGACTTAGGTGCCGGGGATACCTATAAAAGCATCATGACAGCCTACCAAACACAGTTACAGAATTCACCCTACACACCACCATTGGGCACGCAGAGTCCCAAAAACACACAACAAGCAACTGATGCCTCAGATCCTTCTGCCGTATTTGTTGAAATTTTTAATTCACCAGGGCAAAGACTATCAAACTATATAGTGCAAAATATTGGCAATGGCGATTTTAATCAAAATGGACAGATTAACCCTTTATTAAAAATGAAGAATATAGGTGATTACGTTCTTATTTCCACTGAAAGTATTTATACAATATTTGCCGCAGCAAAGATCGTAAGTGAAACAGCAGGAAATAACTTTCTTTTAAATATTGCATCACTTGGCTTAGTACAGGCTGCACCTGCAATAATGAATTCAATTACTCCATTAGTGCAATTTGTTTGTCTATTATTGTTTGGTATCGGATTCAGCCTATCAATTTACCTGCCATTCATACCTTTCATATATTGGATTGCAGCCTTTGCAAATTGGATCGTTAGTGTATTAGTAGGTGCTACTGGTGGTTCATTATGGAGTGCTACACATATTGGTGTTGGGGATGAAGGTGGCCACCGTTCATCATATGGCTATATATTTCTTATCGATGTTATGATTCGCCCAATGTTAATGGTATTTGGATTTGTTTTTGCCAGTACCGCAATCGTAGCTATTGGAACATTCTTGCATATAATGTTCGGTGCTACGATTGCTAATGTACAGGTGGATTCTATAACTGGGTTAGTTTCGTTGGTTGGTATATTAATGGTCTATGCAAGAATATGTACTACTACTGTTAGTCGAGTTTTTGCATTACAAGTGACTATGCCTGATTATATCATTTCATGGTTAGGCGGCCGAGAAGCAGCTAGCATTCTTGGGGGAATGGCTGAATCCACAAAAAGTATTTTTGCCGGTTTTAATCGTGGACTTGAACGCAGCCCGGATGTAAAATATACAAAAAATAATAATGCCCCAGAAGGGGATGGTATAAAATAAATAATATCATGCCTTATATAGGAGATATCCCATGACATTTATAAATAGCATAAGGAAGTCATACGTTCCTGTGGTATTCGTTTTACATCTAATAATAGCTCCACTCTGTATAGCGATTATTGGTAATTATTTATTCCATATGGATTTTTTTAACCCCATACCTTACTTTGCTGCTATGGTAATAGCTGCTTTTATATTGTCCAATCGTTTTGTTTTTTCAAGAACAGCATCAAAATTAAATAATATAAAAATGTCTTTTGAGGATGAAAAATTCTCTCCACACACAGAGTTAGAATATTTTGATTTAGCCAATGGAAAATACGTTGGCATTGATAAAGAAAATGGAAGAATACTAACTATATCGCTCTATGATAGAGATAAACCAGTATTAACAGGATATGATTTTTATGACTGGGCTGGTTACGATATACAAGGATACAATCTAACGCTAAAGTTCAATAATATTTTTCGGCCATACTTTAACATCAATAGCAATGCTAAAATAAAACCATTCTGCCATAGGTTGGATGTATTATTATCACCATCATTTAGCCCAAAAATAAAAACAGATAGTTCATTCTATGAGCTTGTGCAGAAAAAAACTAAATTCTTTTGATTTTTCTGTAGAAAGCACATTCTTCTAAAAGAACGTTTTATCAGCGTTCTTTTTTATTTTCTGATAATCCATTCTTGGTGTAATTCTACTTTTTCATAGCGTGTAGCTCAGTCTACACGCTATTTCTTCTTCGGAGCGACAATGTATTCAAAAACGACACAGCCGCCACAGCAAGGCCAAGAGCTGGGCCTTATGTTGCTATTAGTCTTTTTCCTATTCTGTTTTTTAATTTGGATATACCAACCCCCTATTATGTACGGATGTTGTTGGCTCCTCTATCAACTTTGGATGCTTTGTGATTTCCCCAGAATTCATGGTTATGTCGCAGAACGGCTTAATTTGTTAGCCTGGGCTTCCAATAGAATTAATGATCTTAGTTGGAGTGAATTTATTAGCATTATGAATAAAACAGCGGGTATTCTGATGCTTCCTTTAAGTGTCATCGTCACCGGTAGTTTGTTTGTAATCCGCAATCATCCAAGTAACCGCACCCGTAGGAACATTGATGTTTATTCACTGCCACATATCATGGCTCAATTTTCACCCTCGATTATTCCTGCTCTTTGCTACGGTGATAAGAAAACACAGCTGCTTAACGTTGATCCTCCTGAACACCGAAGCGCTCAAACTCCTGACGAATTTGCTTTGCAGTACCAACTTATTATTGGAGAGCGTTTAGAGCGAGAGAAGACCCGAGAAGTATTCATGAAACAATTGGGAAATCCATTAACTGGGTTTTCTTCTTTCAATAACTATGAGCGAGCCTTATTTGCAGTATTCGGCCTACAATTTTTTTTGAAGGATCGAAAAGCGGCTGAAAAATTACTGGATGACCTTAATCGCTCTTGTCTAATCAAAAGCCGGCGTGATAACGGAAAGAAAGGTTATCCAATATTAAACCTCGCCAATAGTGCTTTTAGTCGAGTTACACAGCACCCCGAAGCTAACCGTTGGTTGCGCTATTACAGTACTACACGCACAGCGATATTTGCACTTCATGATCAAGATATGCGTTTACCCGGTGCTCGATTTCGCTGGCTAAAAGGCTTAGATAGAACTCTTTGGTATGCTTTAACTTCCTCCGGGCGTCCTAAAGTATTTGTCGAAGGTGCCGGTGTTATTGCCGCTGCTAAATGGGAACGACTCATTTCCGATGTATCCCAGAGATTACAGGTAAGCATACCTCGACCTGAAAATTGTATGGATATAGCTATCGTTGGACTTGAAGAGGATCTTAGAAGTATTGGGGCAATCTTAGAAGAACATATCCCACAGGACAATACAAACACAATAGAACCCGAAGATGAAGACGAAGAGAAAGAAGATCGTGAAATAGTCATACTGCGCTCACACGAACCCATTGAAACTGATACGTCATCCAATTCAATACAACTCAATAGCCAACAAACAGAAAACTCTCCCTCTAAGCAAAGAACTTTTTCTCGCCCGAGAGCTAGACGCCCTTAATCACAGGAACACAATTATGTCGCATTCATATTCTGCATCACTGCAAGGCAATACCCTGTCTGTTATCTCTGATCAGCCATACAAAGATACATCTTTAGTAATTATGGAATTGGGCAAAAACTATCGTTTTTATATCAATGATAGGAATGTTTTTCATGACAATATAAAACAACGCCCAGCAATGATTTATACGGCACAAAGCAACGATGAAGCAAGGATGGTTCTTCATGCTATCAATAAGGAAATAATCCGCAGCAAAAAGCAGGGAGAGAATAGAAGAAAAATCGCTGGTTATAGCTTATTAGTTGGAGCCATAGTTTTAATCATTGCCACTGCGTGGAGAGTAGGAATAACCAAAGGCATTAATCTGGTCCAAAACATTCAACCAATACCTAGTACAGTAGGACAACCTTATTCTACCAGTCCATCTGACAGGCACCCTCCTGTCTCACAACCGGATAATACACTACCAGTTTCTCCAGCCACGTCAAATTTACCAGTAGAACAACCAAAACCGGCAATAAAGACAGAAGAATATGAATACACTGCACAACGATTACGCGCAGCAGCACAAAGCGGGAAATTTACCATCCCTCTATCTTCTGGCCATGCGAAAACATTGTATGTTTTTTCTGATCCGATGTGCCCAAATTGTAAAATCATAGAACCGACTTTAGAAGGATTATCCCGTAATTACAATGTTGAAATATTCCCTGTGTCAATAATAGGTGGCCAGCAAACAGCAAACCTAGTGACACCAATCCTATGCACGCCATCTCAAGAACGTAAATCTTTCTGGAAACAACTATATCAGGCTGATGTTGGTATGAATCCAAATAACCAACAAGCATCCTTAGACTCTTGTGATATAGGAGAACAAGCATTGGCGAAAAACGATGCGGTCTTTAATTTCTATAATCTTCCTGGTACTCCGTCATTTTTGGCCGATGATGGCCGTTATATTCCTCTTAATTCACTGAAAAGTGATGATGCTCTTACGGCTTTTCTCAATTCACCAATCCAATAACACTCACAGAGTTTCCTATGACCAAACCTATTGAGGTCGATTCGCGCCGGGTTCGCCGGCCAATCGGCTATACCTTTATAACTGACGCACTTTTATCTCCACTAGGTATACAACTTTTCATGGTTGCTGGGTTAATTTTTGGCTGGTTGTATCCCATCAGCCTATTACTCAGCATCCCAGGATTACTTCTCCTGATCGTTTTATTTAGCGATCAACCTTTCCGTATGCCATTACGTATGCCCAAAGACATTGGAGGCATGGATTTAACCACAGAACGTGAAATGCCTAAATTTCGCAATGGCGCCTGGGGACTATTCCGCTATGTAGTACGCATACGCAAATATATGCCTGCAGCCGGTATCTTGTGTCTGGGATATGCTCGAGGGAAAGCCCTAGCGCGAGAGCTTTGGTTAACGTTAGATGATTCATTACGACATATGTTACTTTTGGCTGGTACAGGTTCCGGGAAAACAGAAGCCTTGTTATCGGTCTTCTTGAATGCAATCTGTTGGGGAAGAGGGATCTGTTACTCTGATGGTAAAGCTCAGAACACACTAGCATTTTCCATATGGTCACTTGCCCGTCGTTTCGGGAGAGAAGACGATAATTATGTATTGAATTTTATGACTGGCGGTACTGATAAATTCGAAGCTCTTCTAAAGAATACCAAAACGCGGCCACAATCAAACACGATCAATCTATTTGGCACAGCAAATACGACTTTCATTATTCAGTTGATGGAATCACTGCTACCAACTGCAGGGAGTAGTGATGCTGGCTGGCAAGACAAAGCTAAATCCATGTTGACCGCTGTTGTTTATGCTGTCTACTACAAATGTAAGCGAGAAAATCGCAGAATCTCTCAATCAGTCATACAAGAGTATTTACCTTTAGCAAAACTAGCCAAGCTCTATCAAGAAGCGAAAAAAGACAATTGGCACAAAGACGCTTATGGCCCGTTGGAAAGTTATTTTAATACTCTGGCAGGGTTTCGTATTGAACTCATCAATCGCCCCTCAGAATGGGAACAAGGTGTATTAGATCAGCATGGTTATTTAATCCAGCAGTTCAACCGTATGCTAACCATGTTTAACGACATCTATGGTCATGTTTTTTCTCGCGATGCTGGCGATATAGATATAGAAGATGTACTACATAATGACCGTATCTTGACAACAATGATACCGGCGTTAGAACTATCAAAAAGTGAAGCAGCAAATATCGGCAAGCTATACATTTCTGCTATCCGAATGACCATGGCCAGAGACTTAGGTTGTGAGCTTGAGGGAATGATTAACGATGTACTCATTGTCAAAAAATATGCCGGCAAGTTCCCATATCCAATAGCCATGGATGAATTAGGAGCCTACTTTGGCCCTGGCATGGATAACTTAGCCAGCCAAATGCGTAGCCTCGGTTATATGTTGATAGTCTCCGCCCAAGACATTCAAAGATTCATAGCTGAACACAAAGGCGAATACATGACAGTCAACGCTAACCTTCTCACTAAGTGGTTTATGGCTCTACAGGACGAAAAAGATACTTTCGAGTTGGCCAAAATAACCGGTGGCAAAGCGTATTACTCCGAACTTGGTGCTGTGGAGCAATCTCCCGGTATCTTTACGCCGAGTTACGAAGATGCAAACAGCAGTTATATTAGAGAAAAAGACCGGTTAAGTCTTTCTGACTTAAAAGATTTAAGCCCTGGTGAAGGGATGATTTCATTTAAGAGTGCCTTAGTACCAAGTAACGCAATTTACATACCTGATGATGAAAAGATGACATCATCCTTGCCGATGCGTATCAATCGGTTTATTGACGTGCAATGTCCAACAGAAACAGAGCTTTTTGCCCAAAATCCAAATTTGCAGCGAAAACTTCCGCCATCAACACAAGAAGTGGATGAAATTCTACAACTTCTAAGTATGCCCACTTCCACTACAGCGATGATGGGTATTATGGACCCTGTTCTTAAGCGGGTTGCAGCTGTAGCTTTTGATTTAGATAACCGTGCTGACATTAGTTATACCCCAGCCCAAAGAGGGATATTGTTATTTGAAGCAGCAAGAGAGGCTTTACACCAAAATAAACGCAAATGGCGGGCCATACCAACACCACCCAAACCTATCCATGTATCGAAAAAAACAGCTCAAAAATTAGCGAATACGGGAGAAGATGTGTGACTGATACGTTAATGTGTCAGTTAGACTCAATAACAGTTACGCTATAATGCACTATAGGACAATTCTTGGATATGGTCATATCCTACACTGGGCAATGTAAGTTATATATCCAATGTAGATAAATAAGATGCTTAAAATATTCTTAGTGAATAAGCTACAACAGGCTTCCATCTATCAAATAAGATTTAAGCAGCTACACCTAAAAAACCAACTCCCTGATCAAAATTATTAAGGACTCGTAGGCATGAGTGACAATAACCTGAATTATCGACGAGGTTATATTGAATTAGTCAAACTATGCACGTTGATGCTTAACACGATAGCAACCGATGTTAAAAACGGTGATACTACAATCATGATTCAATCTTCTGAACAGAAATTAAGCACACAAGATGTAGACCAAATTATCGAAGAAAGCAGAATATTGCTTCATTCTATTTCACCATCAGAATCATTCGATTTAGCAGAACATGATGCTTTATTTAGCCGATTAATGAACTTATTTAGTACACTCTATGGCAACGATCATAATGCTTGGTTGAGTTACCAACCTGAGTTTGAGAAACGAAGAAAAATGCAAATGAATTGATAGTAAAAGCCGACTTTTTGGGGTCAGTTCATTTAAAGTCGGCTTTTTTTTATCAATTTTTTGCCATTACATAGGATTATAACCAGAATTATGTTTGGATCTTTCAGATAATATTGTTCTAGTTTCCTCAGGATTCTGCTTTAGGAAATCAGTTGATTGTGGCTGAGTCTCAGTATCATAACCTGCCATTATCCGCTGTTTTGGATCTGTCAGTGGAAGTGGTTTATCTCCACCGTCATTGAACCATTCAACCATTTCACAAGCCTGGCCAACAAAAGTCGGTTCACCAGAAAACATCAAATTCTCACCGCTTTTATTTTCAGCCAACGCCATTCCTCCGGCAATATGTTCTCCACCATTAGCATGATAATCATTGATCTCAATACGGCAGCCCTTATCCTGCAATTGAACTACGCCATCACGAGAATATTGTATCGTTCCGTCTTTAGTGACCGCAGTTGAATAACCATCAAGTTTAAACGCAGGAGTATCATCAGCCACAGCACAAACAATGGCATTAGATGAAATATTGCCAGTCCTAACATCTCGTTTCATCCTATGAGCCCAACCACGTAATTGAGCAATAGCAGCCTGATCTTGTTTCAGTGCTTGTTGCGATACCCATTCCTGATAAGACAACCGGCGATTTGCAGGATCAGCTTTAAATGCTGCCCGTTCATTGCGAATATCAATCCTCAATGCAGCCATAGCCTTCATCCGCTCAACTTCAATAATGTTATATGTCAACTTGCGTAATAGTGGATCATGGATAGCAATACGAGCGTGGCCTTTACGCCAAGCAAAGTGTTTAAATTCGTTTTGGTAACGTAAACGAATCGCTTCCCTATCCATTTTTGGCTTAATCCATTCTGCCTTATAATCTTTATAACGAGATTTCAAACCCTCTCTTGCCGCAGCTCTTTTCAGCCTTCTTTCCAAACGAGCATCCATATCACGAACATGCAAAGTAGGTTCATAACGATACTCGTGCACAATGGCATTTTTCACAATATGAGTATCATCTGTTGTATAAATTCCTACTTCATTCAGCGGCTGAAATTGGCCAATATCCTTTTCAAGACAACCTAATGTTAAATCAGGATGGACACTACTTGCTTTAACAGGTGGTAATTCTGGATTATCAATAGAGTATATTGCCAACCCTTTTCCTTTAGGTTTTAACTCCAATCCAGCACGAACTAAGATACGATGAATATCACTCCAAGACATATTGGGATCTGACATAGCTTCATCAATTTTGAAACCACATTCAGTGGTTGCATAAGTATGAAGACTTTCAACATCAGCGTAATATTCAAGAGCTTTGGCCCCAGCAGGAACTGGCTGATTATCGCGTTTTACACGTACAATTTCTTTGTCTTCATTAACGGCAAAGAATCCGTTCGTATACGTCCAATTATACTTAAGCTCAAGTTCCCTAGCTGCATATTGCAAACGAATTTTAGTAAACGAATCATTTGCGGTTTTATATGTTATAGGGTGAATACGGTTAGCTGAAACATGACAATGAATATTGTTAGTATCGGTATGAATGGCAGCAACATATTGATGATCCGCCATCCCAAGTGCATTCAAGCTATGACGAACACTTTCAAAAATTTGTTCTTTTGATGGATTATCTTCTGTTGGCCATGACAGAACATAGTGAAGAACTGGATCTTTGCAACGTATGTTTTGCAATGCAATAGC
Organism: Xenorhabdus sp. XBWT; assembly: GCF_059072735.1. Lineage (NCBI taxonomy): Bacteria > Pseudomonadati > Pseudomonadota > Gammaproteobacteria > Enterobacterales > Morganellaceae > Xenorhabdus > Xenorhabdus sp. XBWT. The sequence goes on along the minus strand of NZ_JCACRQ010000002.1, from coordinate 58,067 downwards.
ATTCATTTCTATTGCCGCTGTTGCAATGTTAAAACAGTTCGTCTCGCACATCACATTATCAAACAAAACCTGAGTATACCCAGTTGGATCTGCATGAATGGTCTGTTGAATATCCGACTCACCATTTCGGTTTATGTAATTAATTAGTTGGTTGAAAATTTCATCCTTAGAACGAGGACGACGCCAGCCTGGATGTTCTGGTTCAATTGGAGTATCTGGTTTATCTTCATCACGGATAACGACATAGGCAATGAGCTTGAGAAAGCTACTTTTGCCATCACGTCTTTTCTCCGGAATCCGAATAATCATAATATAAAATTACTCCAAGCCAACTTTCAAAATTGCTTTCTGAATAGAAACCAATACCTCAGAATATTCTTTACTTAACACCCCTTCTCCCTCTTTAAACAAGTGCTTTTGCAAACCACCTAGACGACGAAGTTCCATAATTAACTCAGCATCACATTTTGCTTCCATCCTACGACCCAAAGCACTGCGTAACATAAAAGCTCCGATACTTAGACCTGCTACTTCTGCCTTTTTCCTGACAGCTTCTTTCTCTTCTGGGAAACAACGAATACTAGGAAGCAAAGCAGTTCTGTTCCGATTCTCGCTTCTACTCATGGTGTATTTCCCTCTTAGTTCTGTCAGAAATAGTCTCGCTGGGGTGTCGGGGCTTTGCCCTGACCAAGAGTTTTTAGCAATGACTGCGTGCAGGCGGTGCTACAAAACACATCTGGTCCCGTTTTTGAATAACGTAATCTAGATTATACTTTATGGGTGTCTTGTTGTCATTACTTCAAATACTGGTTATATGGTTTATTGAGGTGATTTTGATAGGTATACTGTATATGACATAAAAAACATATATTCTTTAACAAAGGCGATTTATGGCTACTAAGAAATTTTTACCAATTGAAGACGTTAATTTAGCTAAAGAAAAGCTAAAACAAATGCCAGACTTAAACAAACAGAGGATGACTCATCGTCAAGCTCTGGATGAAATGAAAGAGGAATTACTAGAATTAGCGCTCAACAAAGGATACAAGATAAGTGAGATAAAATTAGTACTTGAAGAACTTGGAATAAGTGTTAATGTAAAAAACATTAATGATGTTATTTCAGAAAATAAAAAACAAAAAAAATCACGAAAATCAAATAAAAAAACCACGATTCCCGATGAAAAAATCAATACACAAGGTTCATCAGAAATGATTGCACCTCAAAACAATCCATACTAATGCGCCTAGACCAAATTAAAAATTAAATTTTATATAAATAAAAGCGGCAAAATTCGCCGCTTAATATTCATTACCCCAAAATATTTTTCATTTTTTCCGCTAAACTCCACATGGCATTGTTTAGCTTTATATCTCCAGTTATTCCATTAACTGACTTTGTTCTAGTTCTCTTACCTTGAACAGTTTTACCCCTAATTCCGCCTTTTATAATATTCTCTTGTACACGTTGATAAGTTGTCCAAAGGTCATTTTTATTATCTTCCCGTCTACGAGGTTCTAAAATGTCTTGTGGTAGCACTGGTATATGATCATCATACTTATACTCTAATATGCTTTCAGCAAAGGCGAGCTGTGCATCTTTGCTAATCTGAATGTCTTTCATCTCATCACGAGAATCATTTATTTTTCCAAACATATCTACGACCGAATAAGCACCTTCTATAACTTTCCCGACAACATCACCTTTATGAGGAACGCGGATATCTCCAAATGTTTCACCACAAACTAAGCCATTATTACAAACAAAACGAAACACACCGGGGATCATTTGATAACTACTACTCCCATCATGACTATTAACTAAAATAATCTCTGGGACATCATCTAACAAAATCTCTCCTTCACGTCGTAAACGCAACATATGACGAGCATGACCACGCTTTTCATCGTCACGAACTTTCGTCTGACATGCATAAAATGGCTGAAAACCTTCTTTTCTTAAATTATCAAGTAATGTCACAGTAGGGATATATGTATAGCGTTCAGAACGTGACTCATGCTTGTCATCAGAAAATATGCTAGGAACATACTTCATCAAATTATCATTACTTAAAGGGGTACTACTACGAACTACATTTGCAGATTTAAAGCCTTTATACATGCGAATCATATTATATTCCCTACCGATTTTTTTCCGGTGTCATTCCTTCCATTTATCAAGCTCATAATTGCTCGTGGAAGCGTTTTCTGTGACTACTTTGCAAGTCAGAGTAAGAGAAAAAATCAACGAGATACCGGAAGCCGCAGCGCAAGCAAACGACCATAGGGAGAGAGTGCGAACGGGTGAGGGTTCGATATTGATTTTTGAACGCTCAGACGTAGCTTTTGTCACAAAAAACGTAGACATGAGCAAAAAGATAATAAAAAGGGATGACACCAGAAAAGAATATTTTTCCTTAGCATTGCCGCAAATATGCGGCAATAGTGAAAGCGGCGTGAACGCAAGTTCACTGCAAGCGATGCTTTTTTCTTACAGTAATGGCTCAATGCCGTTACTGTAAGAACCGAGCAAAAAAAGCCAGCAAATTTACTGACTTTTTAATAAAAATTTAATCAATAGCTATTTATCTTGCGGTTTTAATTTTTTAGTCAATAAACCAACGTGCTTCTTCATAACCATCAATCTTATAGATCAGGCTAAGGCGTAATTGTTGAATAATTTTATAAGCAAGAGTTTGCTTATAGTTTTCAGCCTCACAGCATTGATATTCAATACAATCCAATGCTTTCAGCACGGCAGGAACTGAAAGTTGAGGCGCTGACGAATCAAAAACAAAAGAATCTATTACATTTTCTTGATACCGATGATTAAATGAATCAATATTTGCTTGATGCAATATCTTACCTGCTTCCATTTTAGCCTCATACCAATTCAAATTTAACGGGGTACAGTTAATGCAATAGTTCTCATATGCGAGCACAACAGCACTAAAATGTTTATCTGAAAGAGTGCATACGGACATAATAATATTCCCTTATTTTTGTGAAACAGACTCAAACCAATAACCTTTATTTTTGTTTTGTTCTTCCCACTGAATACGAGCAAAATCCTTATCTTTTGCTTCGATATGCTGAACACACTCAATAATCTCACCATAAAAATTTTTAGCTAAAAAACAAACTTCAAAAATATTCACTTTTACCCCTTTGCCACTCATGGGCATATCAGTACAAAAACCTTCTTTCTGGTGTATTTCCCCTTTTGGCTTCTTGCCGGGCGCGGGGCGTCTTGCGCCGTGACTCTTTAGCGGCACAGGGTTTAAGGGACGGCGTCAAGGGAGCTACCGCAGGCCGCAGCGCAAAGGAGCGACCAACGGGAGTGGATGCGAACGGGCGAGGATACGGACTTGATGCCGGCACGCCCTGTGCAAGCGTCTGTCACGGCGCAAGATGCACCGTGCTAAGCTGGGACTCAAGGGGAAACACCGGAAAATGCCATTTGGCAGTAAAAAGGCCGGTTTTGACCGGTATCCTTTAAGTCCGGCTTTGCCGGACGGTTGAAGCGGCGTGTCCACAACGTGGACGCTGCAAGCGTGCCCTCAGACTGTTAGTAGCCGGCTCAATTCCGGCTACTAACAATTTCGCTAGATGCGGAAAAAACAAACAATCATTTAATTAACATTAAAAATTGCAAATATTGCACCTTTTATCGAGCCAGTACGGTACAAAACATATAACACAGAACCAAACGAAGTTGATTATTTATCAGCCTCTTGGCGATGTTTTCATAAAAATAATATAACTCTTCGGAAATTTCTAAATGTTCCACATTAAGCAACAATTAGCGGGAAAACATCAGAATACTAGCAAAGAAAAAAGCTGGGCTGGTTCGGCATCCTTTGAGTCCGGCATCTCCAGACGGTGAAAAGCGGCGCGTCCACATTGTGGACGCTGCAAGCGGGCTGTTTTATTGGCGGTATCGGCTCTATGCCAGCTACACCGGCTAAAGTGATAGTTTCCTCATCCTGTATTCATACGGGATGAGGATTCTCTCTATTCTTTTTGTGCCTTTAAAATGACTACATCAATTGATGCATCAACAAACATATTTGAGTACACATCAGACCACTCATACGAAAATCCATTCTGTAACGATTTATTTTTCATCCCAGCAGGTAAGATTGCCACCAAGATCCCATTATCAGAAAGTAATCCTAATGCTGCCTCTACATGTGCTTTTGCTCGCCCCTCGCTGAATGGAGGATTCATTACGATACGGTCAAATTTGTCTGTGGTTGATTCAGCGCACTTAAGAAAATCACTTTGTAGCGCCGTAAACCCTTTGGTTTCGAGAATTTTGCAATGCAAAGCTGATATTTCAATACATGTGGTACGTTCTTTAGGCATAAATTTAGCCAAACCACCTTGCCCCGCGCTTGGTTCTAAACACCGATGATGGCCATTAATTTCTGCCATGTGTATAGCAACCTCCGCCAGTTCGCTTGGTGTCGGATAATACTGATGCGATTTTTTTTCGGGGATGCAACCAGAAGAGATTATTTCTCCCATTACCACCTCTGGATCATAATCAAATTCCCAAATATGGGCGATCACACGGCTATTGCGTTTGGGTTTAAATAACACCCCTCCTATAGATCGCAATACCTTATCAACTTGCTCCAGCATCGCCCGATCATCTAAATAAATTGTTAGATTAAATGGGTTCGTTGTTAGAGGTTCTCTAGCCTCGCCGTAATAATCGCGATAAGCTCTATGTCGTTCTGCTTTCATTTTATTTAAGATATTACGAACATGATAATTTAGTGGGGTATCTACCATAGTAAACTCTTTTAGCTTACGTTTTGGCTTCTGCCTAAATTCAGACGGAATTGCCTTAGGATGAAGGAAAGCCAAAATACTATTAAGTCTCCAAGCCATTTCGGGATGAACTTCAAGGTGAACTGTGCCTTTCAGATATGCCCTAATACGCAAAGTACCGCCATCAATGATCTGCCATTCCCCATGCCTTGCACGAGCAGTGCGTAAAGCACGGTCTGTCAGATCGTATGTGGGTTCTTCCAGCCCCATAAACTTAGCTATAATATGGCGTAAATCATGGATATACCCTTTTCTATCGTAATTTAAGTGCCCCGAGTCATCGAAAATTCTGGATAAAATCATCCGTTTCCCGAACCCTTCAGGCCTGTTCGTAACATGCTCCCCAGATAAGGCGCGAAAAATTCCGTCAACGCGCTCAGAAAAAAATTTTTTCCGAGAATTTAAAAGATCATTCATCGTAAATCTAACCGTTTCCTCCTCAAATTCTGGTGTCTTCATTTCTCTGATCGATTCACTCCATTCACTACGGCGTTTATTTGGCATATATTCATAAACATCTGTCATATCAATAGTTTTTTGCCAGAATGCCGCATTTAGGCTTGCTATAGCTCCATCACGCGCAAATACTTTAGATACGTCACAAGCTCTATTTTCATAGCCGTTTCCTTTTAGAAAATGGCGAACTGACACTTCATGACTACTGAGTGAATTAGATATCTTTTCGATGTTTTCCCTTAATAATCGGTACTCACCAATAAGGCTATCAATAAAGTCTGATGACGCTGGCGCAAAAAATTGCTCGTCAAAAATTGACGCATTCTGATTGATAGTAATTTCACTCATATTTTTACTCCAACTTCTTGGTTTCTTTCCGGTGTATTTCCCCTTTTGGCTTCTTGCCGGGCGCGGGGCGTCTTGCGCCGTGACTCTTTAGCGGCACAGGGTTTAAGGGACGGAGTCAAGGGAGCTACCGCAGGCCGCAGAGCAAAGGAGCGACCAACGGGAGTGGATGCGAACGGGCGAGGATACGGACTTGACGCCGGCACGCCTTGTGCAAGCGTCTGTCACGGCGCAAGATGCACCGCGCTAAGCTGGGACTCAAGGGGAAACACCGGAAAATGCCCTTTGGCAGTAAAAAGGCCGGTCTTGACCGGTATCCTTTGAGTCCGGCATTGCCGGACGGTGAAGAGCGGCGCGTACACAACGTGGGCGCTGCAAGCGGGATTTTAAATTGTTAGCAGACAGCTCAATGCTGGCAGCTAACAACCTCCGCTGTTAACGGTGAAAAAACACTCAGGAAAATAGCTAATGCATCTCATAAACTAAGTTCAGTATTTAGAGTGGGTAACGTCCAATTATGAAAAATCCCCGCAACAAATTACGGGGATAAATTAGAGCCGCATAAATTACATTACATTGATTCTTATTTCTTTCAATCCGCAGGCGCTTGCATATTTTAATATTCTTTCGACACTTGCTCTATCTGCACTTTTTTCAAGTTTAGATATTGTAGGCGGGGTTACTCCCATTTTTACTGCAATTTCGGCACTAGTTAACCCCGCTTGCTCTCTCCATGATCTCATTTGTTCTTGTAGTTGTATATGCAATTCAAGGGCTTTTTTGTGTTCATTAAATTCTTGAATAAATTCAGGATTTCCCTCTTTTTTCTTAGCTTCTAATTTCTCACGAAATGTTGTTACTTTTTTCATGCTAACTCTCCTCTTTGATACAAACGAATCATATCTTTCTTTCTATTGATAGCTGCTTGTATATCTTTTGGATCTGTTTTTTGAGTTTTTTTTATGAAAAAGCTCAAAATATAAATAGTGTTTTTTTCTTCACCATAACACCAAGTACCACGGGCTATATTGTTGCCATCTCCTGCCCTGAGTTCAAAGATTTTATTTTTTTGATCAAGTAGCTTGCAATGTGGTTCTCTCAATAAATGGGGCTTTTCTGATAACATTTCAATCAAGGAATAAAATTTTGCCTGTAATGTGATTGATAAATTATCTACTTCTAAATCAGCCACTTGATGGAAAAAAATTTCAATCATTACTATCTCCTTTTTCTATAATTAATATTAACTCAAAGTAAAACTTAGATCAAGAGGAAACTTTCATTAAAACGAAAGATTCCTCTTAAGATAATCGCGAGCCAGTGATAAGCTCACTTTTCTACCTATATTTGGCGGAAGTATTTTCTCGGTCGGGCTGAGAAAAATTAGCTTCTTTCCGGTGTATTCCCCTTTTGGCTTTTTGCCGGGCGCAAGATGCACTGCGCTAAGCTGGGACTCAAGGGGAAACACCGGAAAGCGTTCTTTGGCAGTAAAAAGGCCGGGCTTGCCCGGTATCCTTTAAGTCCGGCTATGCCGGATGGTGAAGAGCGGCGCGTACACAACGTGGACGCTGCAAGCGATCCATTTTCGTTGATATTGTTGGCCGTAGCGCAAAAGAGCGACCTGCGGGAGTGAATGCGAACGGGTGAGGATACGGACTTGATGACGGCACGCCCTGTGCAAGCGTCTGTCACAAAGTAGGAAGCACCGCGCTAATCTGTGGCTCAAGAGGAAACACCGGAAAGCGTCTTTTATCTATAAAAAGGCAGGGCTTGCACGGTATTCTTTAAGTCCGACATCGTGGGATAGTAAAGCGGCGCGCTTACAATGTGGGTGTTGTAAGCGCGCAAAATAATCATCAAATCATTTCCGATGAGCGACAATACGATCTACTTCATCAATCACCATATTTGGCGATATACAATCCATAATATGCTCATGTTTATTCAATGATAATGCTGTTCCAAAAATTACCTTATGTATTTCAGGATCTTGATATGGACCAGTTGCAGAATAACAAGCTGTAACAAAAAGGCTCACTGTAGGTACTTTTAGAGCAATAGCAATATGCATTGGTCCAGTATCTCCAGTAACCAATAAATCTAGCTCACTTATTTTTTGTGTTAGCTCAGCTAATTTTGTTTTTCCAATTAACTGATTTACTCTATTATGATATTCCTTTGGTAATAATTGCATAAACTCTTGTTGCAAGTAAATATCATTAGAAGAGCCAATCAATGCTAACTGTGCTGCATTATCATTCTTAAAAAGATCTAATGCCACCTGAACAAAATTTTTCACAGGCCAGCAACGTTCAGATGATGAAGCCCCCATTTGGAAGCCAATAGAAGCATAGTCTTTATTAATGGATTTAACATCGCATGGCGCATGCATTTCAATGCAATGTTCTGATTCTATATCACAACCTAATGGTTTGATTAATTCAAGTTTTCTTTTTATAAGATGCCCATTAAATGATTCAACATAATTAGTTAACCATTTTTCAATTAATTTATTTTCACAATAATTATCCCTAAACACATATTTAGCACCAGACATAACAGCACTTAAATAATCATAAGGATTATGTGAATGTAATATCACAGCTAAATCCGGCGTTCCATTTTCTTTTATTTCTTTCAACAAATTTGGAACGTGATTAACTTTGTTATTCCATACAACAACTCTGTCCCAATCAGATCCCCCATCAAAAAAATCTTTAAAACTCTGATGGCATATCAATGTGATAAATGCATTTCTATATCTATTCCTGATAGCATGTATTGCTGGGGTGTTCATAAAAAAGTCCCCTAATGCAGTAGTGGAATATATTATTATATTTTTGAATTCCTTTTCTTTTAGATTATTAAACTCCCTTCTCGAATGAGTAAAATCCTTTTTCTTAGTATAACCTTGTAAAAACAGATCGACCAACTTGTATTTTAAATATTTATTCACTATATGCCTTTTCTAAAACTTAACAAACGGTACTTTATAAAACTATGGAACTAGTATGTTCCATATAATATAAACAAGTAAATTTCATTACACATATAATTAAACGGCATTTAGATTAATACCGCCTAATTATATTATCTGTATCAAACTCAAGATAAATTCGCTGGCGTAAACAGCGTGGTTAATTTTGAAGTATCAACTGTTTTTTCAGCATGATAAAGGCTATAAGTATCTTGCAATTTCAGCCAAAAGCGAGGAGTACTACCTAGAACCTTAGATAACTTCACTGCCATTTCTGGAGTGACTATAGTTTTACCTGTCACAAGGCGTTGTGCTGTAGAAGAAGCAACATTTAGTGCCCGAGCAAGATCGCGAATACTTAACCCCAAGTCTTCTAAATTTCCGGCTATGATTTCGCCGGGGTGAGGCGGGTTATACATTTTCATTAGTGATAATCCTCATAGTTAACAATATACGCATCACCATCAATAAACTCGAATATTACACGTAAATTCCCTGAAACAGTAATAGACCATTGCCCTCGCCTATTCCCAGTTAACGGATGTAGGTTGTATCCAGGCAAATTCATTTCCCCTATTACCTCCGCATTATGAATAACAGCAAGTCGTTCTCTGAGCTTTTTTGCATGTTGGGGATTAATTCTAGATGTTGTCCCCGATTCAAAAAATAAACGTAATCCCTTATGCTTAAAACTCTTTATCATCACCAATCGCTCCATGTTGCGCAACGAGGAGCAGTATAACAAGGTGCTCCTCACTGTGCAACACTTTTTTACCAATCAAATACAGGAAATTCGGTTAAAACATCAAATTCAGCTGCAAAATGAATTAATTCAATGTCATGTGTCTTTATATAGTTTGCAATCAACCTTCTAGCCGGTTTTGATAACCCAAAATTTTTTAATATTAGTAGCGGGTTAGAAACTGCATTTAGACGAATCAAAAAACCTGAGCCAGTAGAATGAATCCATTCATTGTCCCCCATTTCTTGACGTAACCAAGAAATTCCTCCTAACAACAGAGCATCGCCTATCATAAGGTGGTCAGTACTGCACCGCAGTATCGTACATTGTGATAGAGATGAAGCAATGGCTAATTTCATGTGCATCAACTCCCTTGTCTGACCGTTTTCAAATTAATTGCTGTCTTCGTTATGCTAACGTTAAGATCGAGTTTTTCATGAAAAATACGCTGGAAGCGTGATTCATCATGCTTAAAAAATTCAGCAAAATCATCACCGCCGCATTCTTTACGAACTTCATCGTAAATATCACCATCGACATCAGGATTTAGCCCTTGTGCATATGCAATAGCAGGCGGTTTACCTTCAATATTAGGCATCAAATAAACCCCATGATCCTTGACTAGCCAGACTCCGCGCTTTTCCTGTAAAGCTATTTCAAAAACCTTCACAATATCTTGAGAAATAAATTTCAGCATAAAACTTCCTTTCCGGTGTATTTCCCCTTTTGGCTTTTTGCCGGGCGCGGGGAGTCTTGCGCCGTGACTCTTTATCGGCACAGGGTTTAAGGGACGGCGTCAAGGGAGCTACCGCAGGCCGCAGCGCAAAGAAACGACCAAAGGGAGTGAATGCGAACGGGCGAGGATACGGACTTGATGACGGCACGCCCTGTGCAAGCGTCTGTCACGGCGCAAGATGCACCGCGCTAAGCTGGGACTCAAGGGGATACACCGGAAAATGCCCTTTGACAGTAAAAAGGCCGGTCTTGACCGGTAACCTTTGAGTCCGGCATCGCCGGACGGTGAAGAGCGGCGCGTACACATAGTGGACGCTGCAAGCGATCCATTTTCGTGGGTACAGTTGGCATCAGCACAAAGAAACGACCAACAGGAGTGAATGCGAGCAGATCGTGCAGATGAAAATACTGATTTAATAACAGCATACACTGTGCAAGCGTCTGTCACGGCGCAAGAAGCACCGCGCTAAGCTGCGCCCCAAAGAAAAACACCAGAATGCGGTCTTTGTCTGTAAAAAGGCCAGGCTTGCCCGGTATCCTTTAAGTCCGGCATCGCCGGACGGTGAAGCGGCGCGTTCACAACGTGGACGCTACAAACAATTATTTTCTTCAACTGCATCACGATAGCCATCAAGTCTCTCAACCAAATTAGCGCATAGATGATCAATGATTTCATAAGCTATTGTAGCCTTGAAGTTTTCAAGGCCACTACATTGATACTCAATACATGCTAATGCCTCTATCAATCGTGGAACTGAAAGCAGAGGAGAAAAAGGATCAAAAACAAATTTCCCTTCTTTCTTAACACTATAACGAATATTAAATGAATTTATATTTGCCTGATAAAGCACTTTTCCCGCTACTTCTCCCGCCTCAGACCATGACAAACCTAACGGCATACAATCAATCTTATATTCTCTGTATGCACGAACAATAGAGCTAATAAGTGTTTGTGATATAGCCAATCCAGACATAGTTAATCTCTTTATATTGATAAATTTATTTTTGGAGTATTTGTTATTTACATTCAATAAGTGGCATCTAATAATGCCACTTAGATATAAGATATTATCTGTAGTATCGACTAAATACGTTCAGCCAAAATGTAAAAAATTCCCACTGTGATTTAGTCATGGGAATAGACCTAACAGATTTCCACATTGCTATATCTTCTGCGTGATGTATAATGGTAAGCGAATCTTTTGCATGATGTGAAATATTTAAAGACATAATATAAACCTCATATTAAATATTATTGTGTCATACTGCCGAATTGTTCCAGAAATTCGGCAGAGCCATTAATTGGAACCATTGTAAATTAAATGAATATATTACGCGAGCAATGACATTCATTTTCAATAATTACTTTTTGTTTTATATGGAATAAATATTCAAAACTTGGATAAATTAATAGACCAAATTTAATTTAGACTATTTTATTGCCAAAAGTATCTTATTTTTTCAGGAAGTTGATTGGCAAATAGCTTTAGTTTTTCAATGAATGTCATCATTCTAACGCAAGCAACATTATCGCCATAACCAAAGGCATACCAGCTCAACACATTAAGAATTTGAATGGTTAAAATGATACCTAAAGCATCGGCGCTAAGTTCATCGAAAGAAAATTTATTATCAATGTTTACTTTTAAAGCACCTTCTATTGACGGAGCTATATAACCGCTACCACAAGATAATTTATAACACTTCCAGGAACAAATAGAGTAATTTTCTATATAATAGGATGCGGAACGCTCCATCATATCTTTAGCTTCTTCAAAATACTTATCACCAAAAAAAGCTTTAAAAAAAATATTATTCCTTTCTTTGGTATAAGAGTAAAAAAATTTTCTAATCGTATTATCATTCATTGTTTTCATATTCATATAAATTTGATTGCTATTAACAAATGAAAGAATGGCATTTATATAACAACAACCAATAATTAACTAAATTAGTTTATAGGATATTTGTTAAGAGAATTCATTATTCCATTTAATTCGCCATGTAATCCATATTTAAATTTATTATGGTGAACTGTCCAGAGATCCCCTATCTTATATTCCTTTAAAGTTTGTTCACTTACAATTATATCATCACCACATTTACGAGATAGAATATGAATAGCTTATTTAATTAATCCATCAGAATAATTACGATTAATAAACAAATATTTAACCCCTCCAAACGCTATATTGAAAGGATCATTATTGTACTCGTATATTTTATTCATTGAATCAAAATAACCCTTTTTAAAACACCCTATAACACCTTCTACAGCCTCTTTTGTGGGGCTATCTTCCCAATTAACATTTACAGCATTACCTCCATCCATCCTTACTGAAAACTTCACACCATGAAAATGGAATTTTAAAAATTTACGAATATTCCTAGCTACAAACTTAGATTCACTTTCACTATGATCATAAATATATAGCATAATATTATTTGGTGAATCAATAATCTCCTTGCTAATTGCAATTTCTTTTTCAAGATTATTTTTATTAGCGACGATCAATTCTTTACGAATATTAGATTCTTTTTTGGACAAAGAAGGATCTAATATTTCCCAACCACAACGGGATACATCAGAGTGTGAAATATTAATTATTGAAGGGACATCAATATTTAGAAGAACATAGTTGATTAAATTTCCAACTTCTTCATTATCAATGTTTGTATTGACATTTAATTTGATAACTTCGCTTACTACAAAGCGAGATTCAGAGTAATCTTTATTACTAAGGCAGCTACCAACATTTAGAATCTTAATGCTCATTTTGTATATTCCCACGCCAAGCGGGGCGGCACCGTGAATTAACATTATCGCTAATTCAATGAATGTATTATACAAATAATGACGTTAACATTCAATAATTAATAATTGTTTTTCATGAAATAATTATCTATTATTTTAATAAAAATCAAGATGCTAAAAATAATTAATAACACTAAAATTGCAAATAGGATTTTATATATTATATATTATATATTGATCATGTTTTGTTATTTAAGACAACGCCAAAAGCACCGATGTGATGCATAACCACAGGGAGAACTCCATCAAATAAAAGGCGGCTTACTCATGTTTCAGGGAACGCAGAACCCTATCCGCCGAAGCAAAGGGGGACTAACAAGTACCCCACTCCTCCTCCCGCCCTGCTAAGCGCTAAAAACACAGAATTAGAAGCCACTCAATGGTTCGATGGTCGGAGACGAAAGAATATATCAGCGACATATAGAGAAATAAATTCGCTACACTTTTAATTAATTATCGCTATCCTGATAGGGGCTTAATTTATCAAAATTATCGACAAAATCTCTCGTCCCCTCAAGATCCCCCATAATTTCTTCATTATCAAACAAACTTTCAGACCAATCACAATATCGATTACTACGCCTAACACCATAATCATCAAATAAATAGTAAGACTTTTTTATATCTGTTTTGGTTTCCGCTTCAAGCTTTCCTGTTTCTATATTAACTAAACGCTTATATTCTATAGATTGTTCAATAAAAAAACAAACCTGCTCACCACACTTAGGACATATATATCTCATATTTTTAGCCCGATAATTGCTTATTTAATTTAGATTGTCTCTAACTCTGTCCTTAAGCATCGCTTGTTATCCGACAGGACAGAAACCCGCTTGCGGGGTTCTGCGGAGCTTACCGCCGTTTTTTGAGGCGGTTAGCGTAGTACAGGCGACATTTTACCCGAGGAAGCGGGTAAAATGCCTCCGGTGCCCCAATTAAGACCTTACTTGAAGCTCATTGTTTTAATTTCTATAAATTCCTTGCTTACTTGCAAGAAAAAACTTAATCGTGATCATCTTTCCAAAAATCCGAATTCAGGAAAATTTTAACTTGTCGAGTACGAGGATAATCTTGTTCACGTAGCTCTTTCCGTGTAGCGACTGTGAATTGGTCTTCCTTGATAATTTTGTTTAATTTACGATTCCAATGCCGGCTTACAGCAAAGTATGAGCCATTATCCAATTGATAAATTTCGAATGTATATTTATTAGAACCGCTAGCCCCTTCGTTGTGGTATAACTGTTTCATAAACTATTCTCTTCCGACCTTAAATGATTATTAAAAATAATTTTCAGAGCATTTAAATTTGCTCAGCTTATATATGATTATTTTATCTTAAACATTTTTTTTGCGTTGTTAATACCTTCATTATTTGAAGGATTATTACCCGATATACTATTACTTTCAGGGATTTCATTTTCTCTTTGTGCCACTTCTTCTGTATTACCATTACCTTGAAGATTTACATACTTTTCATTATTACTATCACCTTGAGGGTTAGCATATAGTGCTCGCACCTGTATTTTTTTATTCAAGTTAGCCAATTCTTCTCTATAGAGTTTCTCTGTTATAGGATACCATGGAGTCCATTGCCCCTCAGGAGAGTACTCATCTATAGTTCGACACTGATAACCAATGATTTCCTGAGCATTAAAGGATTGTCTAATTTCTACAGATTCATTAGTAGATGAAGTGAATAGCCTTAATATCTGTAATACCTCACTAGCTATTCCATCGTTATTCATAACTGCTAGCAACATATCAGGAAGTGTTTTATCAAGCTGCTCTAATCCATGAAGTAGAGTAAGGCCGTCTCTTGTACTCTGTGAGCGATTTTTACGAGAACTCAGAAAATTTAATAATTTTCCATGTTCTTTGTTTTCAGAATCCAGATAATAAAACTGCTTTTTCTTACTCATATGAACCCACTTACTAAGCTGCAGATAATTGTGCTATTGCTTCAACTAGAGCAGTCTGAGGATTTTTCAACTTCTGAACCTTATTACCCAAAACTGACCATTTTTTGGATATATCAGTAAAAATAAATTCAGCACCGCCACCTGTGAGAAAGATTCTATTAAATTGAGTGTAATTTTCTTCAATATGTTCAATAACCTTACGCGCGGTTTTTTTGATAGATTGTTCTAAGGATTGCATAATTACTGGGATCTGACTTTTGTCATTGATTGTGTGTTCCCATTCTTCACCAGAAAGAATTTTCCTAATAAGCAGATCAGTATCATTGTAGTTACTAGGTGTATTTGAATTAACTAACTTCAACTGAACCTCTTTAATAATATCTCCTGCTCCTAAGTTAGCATCACCAGTTACCATGAGAACCGACTCAAAGGGTCCTATTATTAACCCACAATCCAGTGTTGTTCCACCGAGATCAACCACTAAGGTCTTATCGTATTTACCAACCAACTCTCGCGTTAATATAGGAGCAACTGCCGGTATAGATTCAGGCATAACAGTAATGTCCACAAACGTAAAAATTGGAGCACCATCTTGCATGGTTATCCTACGTCTAACATTTTTAATTTTTCTTTCAATGTTTACATCATTAGTCTGAGCATCTGATGTGTAATATTCCGTAATCGGCAAGGTCACTATTAAATTAATTTCCTGAGGTTTTATTCCACTGGATTGTAAAGCATGCTGAATTCCTACAGTATTGATAGGACGGTATTGATAATTGATGTTTGTTGTTTTAACGATATCCTCACGAAATGGTGAATAAGAATATTTCTCTCCATCCAAGATATAGTTAAACGCTTTCTGAGTATAATTATTCGACCATTGCTCAATAAAACCATTTTCTATTACTAATGTTTTTAATTCGTCATTATCAAACCATGCAAGTTTTGTTGACGTAGAGCCATCATCACAAAAAAAACTTAACGTAGAGTTCATATATTCACCATGATTTATAAGGTAGCTATACACTACCATTGATTTAGTAAAAATCCCAAATTATCTACCTAAATGCTACCACAAAAAATCAATATCACAACCAAAAACCACCAAAAAGGTAACTAAAATCAAAAAAAAGCTATAATTAACAGTCAAAAGGTAGCATTCAAGAGTTAGACATTGAAAATAAAAGGTAGTGAAATGGTAGCAAACGGGAATAAATACAAAAAAAAGGTAGTAAAATGGTAGCAAAAACAAACCTGACCACGCTGTCAGTTCTCTCGCTCACAGCGCATTAATCATGCGAAACATGAATAACAATAAAATGCAAAAACACATACAATTCATGTGCGACATGATTAATGATAAGGAAAAATAATGCGCCTATCCGCTATACAGAAGGATGTTATATTTGTGCTGTTTGACCTCTCTAAACGGAAAGAGATCAATAGCCCAATTCGGGCAATGACGCTTTTAAGTATGATCAATAGCATCAGAATTATTCCTGTAGCAGGAAGTAACTTCCGTACATCCTGTCACACTCTGACAAAGCACGGTTTACTAGTAGGTTTTAGAGATAATCGTTCTTTACAATTAAATTGTACATTATCAGAAACAGGAAAGGATTTAGCTGCTCAAATTTATAAACAACGGACAGGCATGGAATGAAAGGAATTTAAAAAAACAGATGCAAGAGAACCAAAGAGAACTAGAGAAATACCCGTTTTCCATAGGCTCCGCCCTCCTGACGAGCTTCACAAAAATCTACATGATTTAAGGTGCTCTAGTCAGAAGTGGCGAAACCTGACAGGACTTAAAGATCCCCACCGTTTCCGATAGGTCGCTCCCTCGTGCGCTCTCCTGTTCCCATCTTGCAAGTTTACAGCCAGTTTACTCCGCTCTTTTAACCTTGGGGGCGCTATCTCACAGCTTCCCTTAACTGGCACTGCTCTTGTTTAGATGGTTCGCTCCAAGCTGGACTATATGCACGAACTCCCCGTTTAGTCCGACAACCACGCTATTTTAGTAACAATCACATGATTCCAATCTAAAATAACACGTAAAAACGCTATAAGTGGAAGCCTAAGGGAACTCGCAGCAGAAGGGGGAAATAGACAGTTGCTATAACTGAATGGAATCTACACAGCACATAAAAAATTATTGCGACAAATAATAGATGCTGCTAAGATCGTTGAACATATTTTGGAACTTCCCCTACTGGATGTTCCCGCGTTCAAGAGACGGCTAATCTCGTTGAACATTTGAAGAAAGCGCCTTGCAGGGCGCTTTTTTCTTTCCCAAAAAGGATACTCTTAAATACGCACTATAGTCAACATACCTTAAGAAAATACTTAAAATGAGAGAGTCATCATGTTTTAACTAATCATAGCGCTCTGTAAATTATTCGCTTTTACGTTGCCTAATGAGATTAATAGCCTCTTCAATCACTTCCCAATTAATCCCGATATTGGCATCAAAGTTATGCAACACAACCCCCATAGCTTCTGCAATATCATCATCTGTCGTTGGAACTCCCCCAGATTGGCATTTAAAATCATCATCAAACCAAAATTCTCCTATACATAATTCATCAGGAGAATAACGCTGTAAGCGTTTAATTAGTGCACCAACAGTTATTTCACGATACATAAAAACCCCTTCGTTCATAGTTAATGGTATCGGCTAACGCCGTGACCACGAACCAGAACGGGCGAACAGTCTCCCAAACAAGGGCGTTCCCGCAAGCCGCAGCGCAACGACGGGAACAACGTGGATGGAGTGAGAACGGGTGAGGACAACGACGAAGTTTCCCTTGTTTGGGAGGCGGCCCGGGCTAAGGTCTGGTCACGGCGTTAGCCCAAACGACGCGAAAGGTACATAGTGTCGGGGGCCCGGGCACCGGGTATCCTTTTTGTGGCCAGATCCTGGCCACCATAAAAAAGCGCTGGTAGCGGTAACGGCGACGATTTAGCATAATACCTGTGTGCGAAAAGCGCATCGATGTATCCATGATCACCTCGTCACGTCGGCCAAATCAGACGATCTCAGGGTGATTACTATAAAAACCAAGTGTGGCAGGCGCGAAACTGTAATTTATATGCTTATTAGCCCTATGTATGAAAACATCGGCTTTTCTTTTTCTGGAGACCACAAACGCTTAGTTATGGTCGCCCCTTAAGCTGGCTATTTTACACATTGAGTGGGTAGTCAGCTCCTGAATCAATAATTTTCGGATTATCTGGGAAACTAAATAATCAAGGGGGATCACTACAAAGAGAGCTGCTCCCCTCACTGATTTTTAATAGAATTAAATGTAGTGCATGGGTTCCTCATCTTGTAGCTCATCGCTATCACGTGGCCCAGTGAGCCAGCGGGCAGAACGAGAAGCACGCGGGGGAAATGACCAGTATATATCTGGATCGTAAATGGCTGGTTCTTCAGTCTGTTTTGCATCAAAAGGTTCGCTACGCATTATCTTCTGGTATACATTCTATAGCCTTTGCCATCATAATCATTGGTGATCCAGTCCTGCGCTTCCTTCTTAGTATCGAAGATGAAACGATAGGTGTAAGAATTAGCGCCATCCATTACACCGTATAAACGATGCCCATCTTCAAACTCAATCACAAAAATACTGTGTGACACTTATATAGCCCTCAAAAATAAGCAACAAAACTAAAATCCAATTGAATTTATATGATTGTATTAAAAACAGATCAACAGTAAAATCCAGACGATTTGGTTAAATATCACTCAATTTATTCTCAGGCTGTTTCTAATTGAAGTAGCGAGATCTGCTCTCTGGTTTTCAGCAAGGTTATCCACAGGTGCTGGGGATTAAAAAAGATTAGCACTTAAAAACCGACAGTTTTTATCGGAGGAACGGGGTTTGGGGAGCAACGGAGCAATAAAGGCAGTTAAGCGGTCATTTTAAATAGCCAAAAATCAATTAGCTAATTTACATCGCCGATTGCCATTTTTAGCCACCTCTTTTACGATAGCCAAATTAACTATGCTTATTTTTGCTTATTTTGTCCGTATTTTTAACGCTTTTATTGATGAATAGTCATTCTATTGATTTTTCATATCTTAGCCACTTAACTTAACCCCTTAACTGCCTTTATTGCTCCGTTGCTCCCGAAACCCCAGGAACCTGCAGCTACGATCGCTCTCAGATTTTGGAACAATACCTCACGCCGGCATTGAACTAATCGAGGCAGCATAACCAATAAAGTAAGAGCCTGAATAGCAAGCATTACAATACGTGGCGTGTTTTGTTCGTAGCTTTTGTAAGTTCGAAGGCAAACACCAAGTTTTTCAGCCACTTGCTTTTGTGTCCAACTCAATGACCCTCTCCATGATTTAAGCCCAGTGGAGGGCATTTGAATCTCTTTTTTATTAAATTTAGCCGTTATTATGTTGGAGACGCCAACTAATAAATTAAGCCTGGTCATTACATGAGGTAAAGGTAGTTTTTCTAATTCAGGTAACATAACCTGCAACGAAAGTGTTTGAGTTCCTAAAATTACCATACGAGAAGGGCCATTTTTTTCATAATAGCAATAGGTCCTAAAAGCGACACCTAGCTGTTCTGCAGCATCTTCCTGCCGCCAATGGCCAGTGCGTATAGAACGTGAAGAATATTGCCCAGAGCGCCATAAACGCAGTTCATAACCAGTCACAAACATTTCCCCAACATTAAAAATGCACTCATACATGCAAATATTGCACCTTATTGGTATTAATAATAGGTGCAATATTTGCATATTTTTCTTATAAATAAAATCAATATTAGATTATAATTCGTTTTATTATTGGGTTAGATAACTGATAAAATTATCACCTTTAGTCATTTATCACTAAACTATACGACAGCATTTTTTGCCCATGCCCGTAACAATCGGACGTTCATTAAAGTTTTTATAGCTAACTCTGGATTATCATTAACTAAACTATTTACCATGCCCTGCAACTGTTCCGTTCTCAGATTTTGCTCTCCACAGATTTTTTCTAGTCGTTCCTGCACCTTAACAAGAGACTCATTACTCATTTCTTCAAGAGAAAATAGTGCACGTAACCAATTATGAGGATGATCAGGATTCAGTTTGAACAATGTCAGTAAATTTTCAGCCGCTTTATTCTGTGCCCTAGTATCAGATTTAACGTTGCCCGTTTCACTATCAACGCAAATACCAACCCAATCAGCATGTTTAAAATTATCCATATAGCTAATACATTCATTAGAAGATGAGATCATGCTGCTCACCTCCGTTGCCGTGTGATTCTCCAACATCATATTTGTAGCTATACCAATAGCATTAATCATTACACCATGAGTTCCAAGGTGACATTTTCGATATTCCTCCCCCATAGAAAGTGAATGTAGTAATTCCCAATTCATCACACTGGCCCAAGCGTTCCAGAGCGAAACCGCATATTCACGTTGTTCTGGAGAGATTTCATCACCAATACGCAGGCCCAACATTTTGCGAGTAGCATCAGAAAGCGCTTTAAAGCTAATTAATTTAGCACTCTTTACAGGAACAACATTGTGTTCAAAATCAATACTTCCTTTAAAGGCAGGAACAACGGAGGTTAAATATCTAACCAACTGATTTAAAGGATTATTATGGTTATAGGCCATATTGATGGCTGCTGCCGGCTTACATGCATTATTGTTAATATCAGAAAAAAATTGCTGACGAACAGCAAGAGAAACATTTTCAGTAAGTACTACAGTAATCGTGTCACTAGTTTCCCTTTTTTTAACAAAATCAATCACACCGCGAAATTTATGCTGACCATCGAAAACTTTAATATCTGTATCCAAACGAATAGAAACAATACCGAGATTGCCTGATTCGTGAACTTCCTGAAATTTAGCAACTTCCTCAATATTTCCACATAGTGTAGGTAGAAAGTAAGGCGCTTTTTTATCATGGGCATTCACAAGATAGCGGGTAATTTTACGTGCTCTAGTGAAGTTAATTTCTCTCTGAGAACGCTCTAAAACATCATCAGCGTAATCTATGATAAAAATACGCTTTAACATCGACATAGGAATAGTAAGGGAATATTGGGTTATTCCTCCTTGTTGACCTCGTGTAGCTGGAAAATGGAGGTACATTTGGTTATCTGGCTGTGTCATATATAATTCTCTCTAAATTTGAAAGTTGACCATCAAGTTTGGCCAACTGAATTATGCTTCACGAAAATAAACTTTCTTTCCGGTGATACCCTTTATTTAGCTTTCGCTGACGCAGGGCGTCTGGCGCCGTGACACTAAGACCGAGACGGGGTATAAGCAGACAGGGCAAGGGCGGCATAGCCGGCGATAGCGTACCCTTGCGCTGTTTGCGCCCCGGCTCAGAGTCTGTCACGGAGAAAGACTCACTGCGTATGAGAGCCAAAAGGGGGAATACACCGGAAAGAAATAGCCAGGTTTTATCCTGGCCAACCTTAACGCCGGCACAATCTGTGCCGGCAGTGGGAGCGGCGCAAGCAGAGCTTGCTGCAAGCGGGAAACATGAACAATTGCGGGTTCAATACCTGCAATTGTTTAAAAGGTCTAAAAAATTATAATGTGTATAAAAAATACAAATATTAGTATAATGAACACACTGCTTATCCAATAATTTTTCATTATTAAATAATGAATTAATAGATAGAGACACAATGCAAGATTCAGAACGGAAAATACGCCAATTTTTAAAATCAGTGCAGGATCTAAAATCCCTAGAGTTCATTGATGACATCGATCATTTAACCCTTTCTCAATTACAAGAAAAGTTATTGAAGCAATCCAACAATGGCACTCGTCTAAAACAGCAATTTCTTCGGCATGGTGCAAAATGGGAACTAGAAGAAGAAGAAGAGCTAAAGAGACTTTTTTCTATAGGGGAATTAAATGCAGGAGAGTTTGCTAACCAATATCAGAGACGCCCAAAATCTGTTACAACACGAATGATCAAATTAGGTCTGATAGACCAAGAAAATTCATAATTATCATCTATTACACAATCACGCAGCAGCTGGGCAGATAGACTCAACGCTCACACCTGCCCATATAATACTGTATCAAGCATGAAATCCGCTCTGGCTGGCAATCAGTTTTGCTCCGCAGGCGGTTTGCATGCCTTCCAATGCAATGTTTTTTCCTTGATACTTTAAATCGTTACTTCCTTCTACAATCGGAAAGGTTCCTTTGCATTTTGGGCAAGTTACTAAATCACCTTTAGCAGCAACTGGTACACCTTGATAAGAATAGCCATCAATAGCAGTAACGACCTGGCCACCATGATCTGTCATGTCATTTAATCGAATAACAGCTTTACCTGCCATAGCTTATACCTCACTCAGTAACGGTAGTAGCTGCAAATCCCGTAAGCAAACTTCGATATCATTGGCTTTATTGATATGCCCTTTATTTTCTATGTCAAAGATTTCTTTTGTGGTGACAATCAATGTACCGATCTGGCCTTCCTTATCAGGGATAGATAAAATTTCTTCTGCCATTGGAACTAAAGCTGGATCAATTTCTGTAGGTAAATACAGCATCCAACCTGCACTCAACCTATCTGTAAACACTTGTTTTCTATACAGAGAATAACCATCAGTCTCTACTAATATATAAGGTGAATCGCGACCTGAAATTAAATTTTTAATAAACTCGCTTAAACGCAATAATTGAAGATCTTTTTTATTAATGATTAGATTAAGCGTTATTTCTGTTTGTCCTAACCGGTCACGTCTGTAATTTTGGTAATAAATTGAGCATGACTGATCATCCTCCTCTCCATCCCAAATTCCTTTTATGACCATAGGATTTTTTTCTGTATAATCTTTCTCAAACTCTTTTATAGCTTCTTCTGTTGCCCCTTGTGCATTAAAAGCAATATGAAGCAAAGCCTCTTTACGGGTGTTTCCAGGTAAATACCACATTTTATGGCGATCCGTAAAAAGTGTTATATTTAGTTGTTGCGTGATTTTAAGTAAATCTTCAAGGGCTATCTTGGGAGTGAGTGGTGCTTTCCAATCAAAATATAATCTTATTTCTAATGATAAGGTAGTCATTTATTTTTCCTGTTAATTTATAAAGGAGTGTTAAATACCTTGATATTTGGGAATTTAGAGAATGCCCTTGCGTAGTAAGCAAAACTTATAGGTTGTAGAAAGTGCCAATGAGAATTTGGAATACCATTTAATGAAGAACATACCATCTGTTGTCTTTCTGCCTGAGATATCATAGACAGATGTCCATTAGCCCACCAATCTAGAGGTCTACCATTTTTAAAGAAATTATCATATTTAGCTTTAGCCTCAAGAAATAAACAGTTATGAGGCTGCCAACCATCAAAGTTTACACCTAAACAATCCCACGATTCAATTCTCGACAAATTTGCATCATATATTGTTTTAGATATTGTCATTTGATAATTAATTGCTAAAGCTGAACGTCCATTAGTACTTTCCCAAACCATCATAACTTTCCCAATAGCAGGACATTTTTCACATTCGGTACGAGATGAAGTAACTGTTCCTGTTTCTGCCTCAGCTTTATCTTTGTCTTTTGTCGCTTCATCGATTCCTATAGCCACACCAGTGCCAATGGTTATCCCGGCAAGCGCTGTAAAAGTAAATTCTGCCGCTGCTAAAATTGCAGAGCCAGCAAGAATAGGTAGAGGTCCTGGCATATCAAGTTCTCCTCTTCATTAAGTTATCCATTACTTGTAAATAATCACGGTATTGTTGTTCTGGGTTATCCCCCGCGCTCAACATATTTTTAATTTCAGGGAATTCGTGATAATTGCGATTAAACGCAACGAAATAGAGATAAGAGCGTATCAATTTCTCATCTTTAAATCCCATATCAACCAAATCCAGATACGTTTCTTTAAGTCGTTTATGCAGGCTTTGTTCGCTTTCATCTCTGATGAATTCAGCGTGTTCTGACTGAATTTGTTTTCGAACGTGGGTGATATAAGCCTCATCTTCAGCATCGATAAATTTACCAACCTGTTCTTTACTGAGCTTTATCATCGTTGTGCTCCTTTCACAGAATAAAACTGGTCATTCAGCCAATACTCCCATTTATCAATAGATTGTGTGAATGCAGTTAACTGTTCCTGACTAAAGATATCTGGGATTTGATACAGAATGCGGGGATCGTAAAAACGTAACAACGCCGTTTCACCGCTTTCCAATTGAACATTCATATAAGGCTCAAAATGGCGAGTTAGTGCATCCAACGACTGTGTGGTATACAACCATGAAACAGCGGGAAAGGTTTTTTCCAATGTTAAAAATTTTTCCATTAATACCGTGCCGATTGTGGTGTCAAACAACCACGGCCCAGCAAAGGCGATTTCTGCATCAGGGTATTGCCGAAACAATGGATTATTCAGCCCTACATGGTAAGTTAATTCCTCACCAAAAAGGCGTTCATACTGTAAGCCATCAACCAATGCATACCTTTTTATATCAGGGTGATTTTTTTGATATTCCAGCCATTTTTCCTGTGACATTGAAATCATTATTGCCCCCTGATAACCATGGAAGAACCGCCTAATGCTGCTTTCATTAAGCAGCTGATACAAATTTTCGTTGGCGGTGTGTCTAACACTTTTTCCGACTGGGCCACATTAATGGATGACAGCTTATCCAGCATATCAGGCAGTTTTCCGCCCCAGCCTGAGCCATTACCCGGAGAACCACTCCCCATATTAACGGCAGCACTACTAGTAATCCCGCCTGCATCGATTTTCAGAAAATGCCCTGCAGCTTGAATCGTCAGTTCAGAACCGGCATCGATCACCACTTTGGCACCAGAACTGAGATGAATTTCATTTCCGCTTTGGGTTAACAGCGCATCGTCAGCTTTGATATGGAGCTTTTGCCCAGTGGACAGCGAAATATCATTGTTTGCTTGCACACGATATTCATTATCAACACGTAAATGCGCATCATTTTTTATGTGATGCGTCCGGTTATGACCTATATTGTGGGTTTCATCATTGAGCACCTGCGCTTTGATGTCTTTCTGAGCATGAATAAACACTTCTTCGCTGCCTTTGGCATCGTCAAAACGCAGTTCGTTAAAACCTTCCCCTTTGTGGGTTTTGGTTTTAAAAATGGTACAGGTCTTGGCAGACGGTAAATCCAGTGGCGGACGGTTCAGGCCATTGTAAACACAGCCAGTGACAATCGGCCGGTCAATATCACCATTAAGATAAGAGATAATCACCTCTTGGCCGATACGCGGGATTACCATAAAACCAAAACCGTTGCCGTTCCATCCCTGAGCAACACGTACCCAGCAGGATGCACTGTCATCCGCTTTATCGTAGCGGTTCCAGTGAAAATGCACTTTAATCGCTCCATCTTTGTTGACGAAAATTTCTTCGCCTTCAGGTCCAACAACCGTAGCACTTTCATCACCGTCAGCCAGTGGCTTATAGTGAAATGGTGGTCGCCAGTCGGCATAGCCATCAATAAAACTGAAATCGTTACTCAGCGTAGTGCCCTCGCCACCGTCCCCCACTGCCTGTGGGCAGCGACCATGATGGCTGATTTCAACAATCTGCCAGCGGGTATTAAGCGGTTTATATGGGTGATTTTCGATCTCGAAGATTTTGCCCGGTCGTAGCTTGATGCAATTACTCTGCCCATTACCCTGTTGCATCTGGTTTTTTAGCACTTCGTGGCGGTATTTTACAAACGGTTTTCCTTCGGCTTCTTGCTGGAAGCGTCCGTAACTTTCGTAAATGGTGTACGGCGTAAGTGAGCCTAATGATTCATATTCGGGGCTACTCTCTAACTGATACACCGGAGAAAGCGGACTATCGGGGTTGTAATCTCTGTGGATACTGCGCTTTGGTGCCATACCGACCCCCAAGCGCACCTGATAAATCACATCCTGTCCGTGAGCGGTGTCTGGCTGAGGCTGATATTGCAGCGGCAGATTTGCCGTCATCCCTAAATGGCTGTCACTGAAAAACAGTATTTCATCTTCAAACCAAAAACTGATCCCTTCTTCCGCTGTCAGCCGGCAGAAAAATTGATAATCCGATTCCCGTTTCTGGGTGGTGTATTCCCGGTTATGATGAGGATCTTCCAGTTGAGAATTAGCCCGGATATGGTGTTTTTTCAGCAAGAGTTTAATGATATCCGGCACACTCTGGCGGTGATAAATATGACTGTCCTGATTCAGCGCCAGCCGCCAGAGAAATGGGCGAACGGTGAACGTGTAGAGTGTTTTATTACCATCAGTGCTGCACCAGTCAGCATGAGAAATAATCCCGGTGATTTTGCGCTGCTCCGTCTCATTATAGAAAATTTGCAGTACTACTTCTTGCATCAATAGTGTGGTTAAATCGATCTCTAGTGGAGGTTTAAAAGGATTGGCCGGCAAGGACTGAACTAGGGTCAGATTCAATGTGAAAAGATGAGAAAGCCCTTCCCGCAGAGTAAAATCCGCTACCGCAAATGTATCTTCGGGCAAGTCTCCTACCCGACAAAGAAAACGTAATCCGCTTTTTGGCATTATTAGCTCCTGATTTTTCATATATTGCATTACATTTCGCTACGTAGTCCTTTCCGTTCCTTAAACTGCCACAGCGCGTCCTGTTCCCCCTGCCGATAAATGCTCAACATAATGAAATTATTTTGCACAACAAAACACGCCAACAGTTGGTCGATAACCCGACAAAACTGATACATGATGCCATCATTGTCATAACATGCTGGATCAAGATAAATATTCAGGTAGTTGCCATTAATTGTCCGCCCTTGGCCCTGTTTACTGTAGTCAAGGCGAGAACCAGACTGCGTTTCAATATGCACAATGCCATTGATATGCTGCTGCATTCGACGACTCAGAGAGCGATCATGCTCCACATAGCAATCATACAGACGTAGAAAGCCTCTCAATGATTCGGCATCGAACAGTAAAAAAGGCGGGCAATTAAGGAAATTGATCAGCGACCAGTCTGATTTTCCCATCACCATCGGTGGAAAATCAGGAGAAACCGCCGTGATATTATGGGCATGCAAATGCGCGGGCACTGACATTGGGGTAAGCGTAATTTCGCCAACACACAATTGCATAGCCTGAATATGATAACCAGAAAAATGGGCACATACCGTCTGGGGAAACAAATTATTTGCGGCTTCCCCATCCATATCGACAAAACGTATCTGGTTACGCAGCCGTCCCAGTAAATCGTTTGTTATCAACGATTGAAAATAAACGTTATCAGGATCACCTGCATCAAGCAGCCAATCACTTTTGGGCTGAAACAACTCAATGGGTTGGAAGTAACAGGGTTTGCCACGCGACTCATTTCCCTGCGTAGCTTTTTCACCAGGTTGCTTCGCCGTCTGAATGCTTTCTATGCGGTAAAGCCGAACAGTGTCTGCCAACGGCAACGGAAAATACGCATTATCTGGTGCTAATGAAATGGGCAGGCTGGTCATCGGCTCCAAATGAACCGCTGGCACACAGCCTAATTGAAAAGCATCTCCCAAATCATCTATCGGCAGCTCTCCCTTCAGGCGAAAAATCAGCTCGCATGAACCATCGGGGTTTAACCTCAAATCACGTTGTTCCTTGACATCGAGTGTGATGAAACTGAACACGTGAGGCAGGCAATAATACTCGGTCATCTGCTGCAAATAAGCAAAAAACAAATTTTCGGCAGGCAACAAAGTGTGTTGTAAATTTGCACCCCAGCCAGAAGAATAACTGTCTCTGAGTCTGATTTCTCCCTCGTCAGTTCGTAAATAGAAATCCTCAATGTGTATATCTATCCATAAACTGAGTTGCGCAGCCCGATTTTGGTCGATACCCAGAAAGAAATGCAGGTTTCCCCCAGACCAAACAGGCAATGTATTTCCCGTCTGACGCAGCGTCAAAACAATATCACTGTATTCACGTGTTTTTTGGATCTGTTTATTCAGGACAATGAAAGGCTCAATATGCAAGGGACTACAGGTGTGGAACCGTAATGCTTGTTCTCCCTCAGTGGCAATAACAGGCGTTCCTTGAGGTATATCTACAACACCTTGATGAATGCTTTGATAAGGAGCGAATTGAACAATGGCTGTCGGCGGTACAGGCCGCATGGTATGGGGCCAAATCCTCCCCAGCATTTCATGGGTGATTTCAGGGTAGGAGTCCTTAATAGTGCTTAGCAAGTTTGAAGACAATAACGAAAAACCCTCCATAAGCCGCTCAACATCAGGATCATGAGGTATATTCAAAAAATTGGCCAAATGAGGATATTCTGCGGCCATCAACGCCGCTTTTTCGCGCATATAAGCCAATTCTTTCAGATACAGAGATTCCTTATTATTTTTCATCTTTCTCTTTTCTCTTAAGCATGCACTGGTTAATTATTTATCGAATATTTGTTAAATAAATTTATGTATTTTAGAGTTGATGAGATTAATACGCTATATTACGGGATTACTCGTTAAATTTAACTTATGTAAGTATTATTTTTGTTGTTTAGGAAAAATCTTAATTAATGGGGGTAGAATTCCTTAAAATTTATCCTAATAGGTAGTGCTTATATTCGTTTTTTAATAAAGGGTATCCAGATTTAGCTGTTGATCTGCTTTTGATGTAATTACATGAATAAACCTGATAAAAAGTGAAGAGCATTTCATTAAATACATCAGCAGCATAAAAAATTACTTTATAAAAGAAAGATATCCATTTGAACACATCCAATTTGGTTAACCATAAAATTACAATAAAATAAAATACTTAATCTCTAAACTAAAAGGTTTAATCGCATTTAGAAAAGAAAATATAGATAATAGAATCCATTAAAAAGCAATTGATTTATTCTTTAAAAATTTTAAAAATCTCAAAAAAAATAGCAATCAGTTAACATACTAAAATCACATGTTAGCTGATTACAATCCATTGCATAAACAAAAAAACTTAAATCCATGAAAAACCATTCAATATCCAAATAACAAATCAACCACTCTATCAGCACCATGCTTAGTAATATGTATTCCATCCTTAGTTCTGATAGGTATAGAATTAAATCTCTCCATATAATCTATACCTAAGGCCAATCGTGTATCAATCATTTTTATATTTTTATTTAAACAAACACTAATAATTTCTTCCCTGCTATTTTTTAATAAAAAATTTTTATTTTTGTCAGCCAACTCAGGAGGTAGCAACCATATAATTTCCCTTCCTCCTGAAAAAACTTGCAATTTACTGATAAAGTTAGATACTTTCATAGCATACTGTTCTTTTTGTTTTTTATTTATAAGATCATTCGTTCCCAACACCACGTAAATTTTTTCATAATTTGAATAATTAAGATACTGTAAATAGCCATCCCAATCAAAGATACGATTCGATGCCAATCCCGAACCTGGCATATAAATAGCATCAAGAGGGGCTGTTTTTTTATAGCTATGTGCTATTTGATAAGTAAGTGAGTCTCCCAAAAATAGTGACTTAGCATAAGAATTAGAAAAAAAGGAAATAAGGATCATAAAAATAAATCTATTCATTATTAGAAATCTTTTTTCTTATTAACTAAAAGTGACGATAAGTGATTATTTTGTTCTTTTAATGCCATATTTTTTCCTACTAGGGATACTTTTTCTTCTAGAGCATCAAAAACATCCTTAAACGCTATATCTAAAGGATTTTTAGTATCCATAAGACTTTTTTCTGTAGCAACCAAAAGTTCATTTAACTGTACAATATCAATTGTCATAGACTGTTCTCGCGATTTAATGTCATTCAATTCAAGCTGCGCGGCATCATAGAGATTACGCAGCTCATCAATACTCTCTTCCAAACCCTCTACAGCTTGCGCAGCATCGACCCGTTCTCGTTCTACTTGTATCGTCTGTTTTTGGAGACCATGAAATACTGTGGGATATTTTACACCGCTAGAGCCAATAATTGTTGGAGTTTTGGACGATACGTATCTTTGCCGCTGGCTACCTCGGTAAAAACAGTTTTTATCTCATAACCGGCATTTTGAATGGCTATTTCTTGTCGGGCTGAATTTTGTTCTGCCGAGCTGACGCGTATGTAAGCATAAATCATGAAATAATCCATAAAGGTTCTCTAAACCTTACTTTATCCTACCTTTAGAGACCATTTTGAAGTCGGGATCTTTCTTTACGTAAAAGTACACCTTTAGAGATCCCAATCCAAGCCCTGAGAATAGTTCGGTGTGTAAAAATCATAGTTTTTTAATAACCGATTGAGCCGGTGGCGATTAAACCTGACGCGATTGAATTCATCGATAAGTTCTTGAATGTCGCCAAACGTGGTCTCGTCATCACTCTCAACCAGAGCTTCTAGGAGTTTAATTGTCGCTTCTGTTTCATCATATTGGATGGTGTCAGGCATACCTTGCCCACTCATACAGAATAGCGTACTTTTATTTGAATCAGGTTCAATCGCTTCGATACGGATATCCAGTAACTAATGCCGGAAAAAATTATACTCATAGGTGAATTTATCACGGTTTTCGAATTGAAAAGAGGCCAGTGAAACCGCCCAGGGGTTATCATAAAAGTTGAGGCCACCTTCATAGCAGATACCATAATCTTTGCCGTGGATATGAAAGTATGGAGATGATCATTATCCCAGCCAAAAACAAATTGCAGCAGAAAATGAAAAGCGCCTAATGACATATCACTTTGTATTCGAAAACGTCGCCAGATCATGGAGCTGATATTTCGAATAGCAGCTTTGACCTGATATACAGGCATAATTGTCCTTTCCTCATGATGGAAGTGAGAACCTCCATATTAAGTGATGAAAGGAATACCCCACAGTATTTCATGGTCTCCTTCAATCACTGGTATTGATATTCATAAATTGCTTACATAGGAATAAACACTCATTAGCCAGTACAAAAATGGCAGCTTGCATTTAATGAAGTGTAGATCACGTTGAACATAGAAGAAAAATAACAATGAATAATAACCAGAAAACTTATCATGCTATTATTGCCCTAGATGATATATTTTATCCTGATGGAAACCTTGAATTAAGAGACAAAATTAATAACGGCGAGAAGTTAACACAAAAAGAGTTATCTATGTTACCTTATTCAAAAATCACAAGTGAAATAAAAATAGATAATTCAGATGATGTAACGAACCTAGTTGATATAGTTTCTTTGATTTGTGGTATCCCACAGTGCTTATTTGAAATAGATGGAATGTCTTATGATTATTTCTTTATTTAACCATCGGATATTCGTATTCATAATTTCTTTCTTAAACATGTGAAATACAATTTTCCTGAGTTTTGGGATGCTTGGGTAAACGGCGATGATAATGACATAGTAATTAGTTTTCCTAACAAAATAGTACTAAAAACCATAAATAACCTTTAATTAAAACCTAAATTCCAGACGGTGACGCAATTTATTTGCGTTGCTGTCTGGAATTCACCAACTGAGCGCAGCGAGGGCGGTAGGGTAGCTTTGCGCAGATTCCATACAAAAAGAACGTGTAAAAAATCATCAACCAGTACAAAATGTAGTGTTTGTACTGGTTGATGAAGAGCTACTATTTATTGATTAATACAGATGACGATTTTTTAAAGCTGTGGGGGAAATGAGGTTGTTTTATGACCGTAACTCTTAATCGAGAAAAATATCAAAATTTATCTTAGGGGGCAATAAAAACATTTGAATTTTGTCTATGACCTACAAAAAAAGAAACAGTTATGTTTCTTTTTCCAGTTGGGAAATTACATTTTTTGTGGTGTCAAACACCGTTTCTAAAGCCCGTTCATATTGCTTTATTCTTTTTTTCGCTATCAGTAATTCGTCTTCTAATGGCGTATTTTCTTTTCTGTATAATTTTAAAACTTGTTCAGCGAAAATATCATCTTCTATATAAAAATAGCAGGGCGGGACGTTTAGCACTTCTGCGATTTGACAAACCGTGTTGTAGACAGGGAAATTTATTCCACGCTCATATCTCGATATCGTCGTCCTAGCGAGTTCCCCATCAACTAACCCTATCTTTTCACCGAGTTCACGTTGTGAAAGTCCTTGTGCCTTTCTTGAATCTGATAATCGTTTTTTGTTCATTGCATAATCTTATATTTAACTTGACTCTTTCTTACCACTGTTACAGAATCCTCGCCAGAGCAATTATTTGCTTCTAGAATCAATTTTTGATTCTTTTGTGCAAGGTTTTCCCATTGAAATCGAGTTTATTATAACATCAGGGAATTATAATAAATAAAGACTATTCATTACCTTAGTTTGCCCAAACACCAATAGAAATATGTAACTCCATTATTCGCCCCCTCCTCGCCATAGGGGGTTTTTCTGAAAAAAATCGCGATAAAGGGGCTTTTATGCCAGACACAAATCTAACGCATGAATGCTATATTGATACCCACGAATATATTAAAGAACAGATAATTGAATTCTCCTTGAATGATGCAGAATCTGATTTTGAAGAGGAAATGAAGAGACTCATTATTTCCTATGAAGGAAATCGGGACTCTCTTGGATCGGTAATTATGTATCTTCTTTATGATTTTATTGAAGAGAAAGAATTAAGCGAGGGATTGCCTTTACATAATGAAATGATAGAGAAATTCAGAAGAATTATTCGCTATATTCGTCAAAATGCAGAAAATAAATTAGAATTTCAAAAGTTGATGAAAACCTACCAAAAAAACAACCCCCATTAATGGGGGTTATCATTATGGGGAATTGATGAATAAATCAGCATCAGATAAAAGTAAAACCGGTAATCATGATATCAATGTTTTTATTGGTCAACGTATCAGAAGGAGACGAAAAGAATTGGACATATCGGGAGGGGATTTAGCTAAACGATTAGGCGTAACCCAGCAACAAATGTCCAAATATGAAAGAGGCGACTCGAGAATTAACTTAGCGTACCTAGTTAGAATTAGCTGTGAACTAAACGCGCCTATTAGTTAGTTTTTTCTGGATTGTTACTCTGATAAAGAGAAAACTGATGGCTCAGTCATTTTACCGTTATCAATGGATGATGAAGAATCAAAGATGTTAATCAATAGAATGTGGGATAAATTATCTCATGCAGAACGGCGCATTTTGGTCTCGTTTTTAGACAAAATGTCTGAGACAAAACGGCATAAAAAAAGACCTGATTAAAGGTCTTTTTTAATATACTCATTTTAGCCACATAGTAATGTGGGATCGTGTCGATCGTTTATTTGTATTAGTCTCGATTTGATCTAATAGATACCTGTATTAATAATCGGTAACAGGGTCTGACGCTCAGTGGAACGAAAACTCACGTTAATAAGCTGCTGATGGGTAGCACGCCAAAATCAAGCACACATCGCCAATTATTCTCTGGTCAATCTGAGCATATTGCTAGAGAGATTGTGACAATACCCATTAATGAAACAGAAAAAATATTAGATGCCGCATTGTCGCTATCTCGTCAGGCGGGTAACTGTTGGGTCTGTGACAGGTCAGGGTTAGGGATTGATCAACTCTATAAATCTAAATTCAATAAGTAATCGATATAAGTTCCCCGTATGAACGGGGATAGTTTTATTTCTCACCACTGTCCACATTAAGGTATTTCAACACCCAGGCACTCAATTTCATGTTCTCTCTCTGAGCCTGTTTTACATAGAGCGCCTTTAATTGTGAATTTATTCTAATAGTTAATACGCTATCTGCTGGCAACAATCCGGCAGCATTGAGGTTTCCAATATTTCCGTGGAATCCCTTAGGCGGGTTTCCCGCTATACCATCTTGATAGCCAATCACCCAATCAGCACAATCATGATTAGGGGATGAATCAGATTACTTAACCGTCTATCCGCTTACAAAGGGACTGCCCGGGATTTTTCACCGTCTGAATTGGATCGGGAGCTGGAAACACATCTAACCATCAAGGATAGCGGAGTACGGTTGATAGTTCTATATTAGCTATCGCGGCATAACACCAATGTAGTGCCCCAAGGTTTTATGCTCTCCATCTAAAATCATTTGTGAACACTATCAAATAAATTGCATATTTTTTGATTATGGTATTTCCTATATTCAAATTATGATCTATATTTATATGCAGCAAGGCATGAACAAAAATTGACAACTGCAAATAAAAGAGGTGGGAATGAAAAGCAACTTACTTTATATCGCTGATTATAAAAATGAAGAATTTCACGAGAAGTTAATGAGCAGCCTTTATGATGCGCTAGAAAACTACTCAATACTAACAGAGGAAGAAAAATCAAATCTGGATATTGACGTAGAATTTTTTGAATTGGATAAGGTATATACAACTCCACATCTACTTAATGATGATGTGCTCTACATACGTGTACGTTTTGGAAGATCGGATTATATTGCACGATATAAAAATGGCATCTTGGTAATATGGATTGATGATCACATCACTCATGTTGATTTTTGTTTTGGTGAGCGCGTGCAGGATGGACGCGTGCTAGCTAGAACAATTATTACATTATTCGGTTTAAATGAAAAAATTGAGTGGATTACTATGGCGTAACTATTACCGCTACTCCGGTATTAACATGATTAATGAGATAAAATATGGCAAGAATAAGAATATTGACAGTGAACAGGAATTGTCCTCTATGCGGCAATCCCATTAAAATGGAATACATGGGAATTTCACGGAAAAGTGCTGAGTATGATGTGGATAGAAAAATAAAAAACGGGCATATTTGCCCGGATTGTTTAGAAAAAAACAGAATCAAAGAAAATGAAGCTGCCGCCCGTGAAAATGCAGAATCTGGATTACCCGTACTGGAAGGCAGCGAAAAACAAATTGCATGGGCAGAAAACATCAGAAAAACCCTGCTGTCAATGCTATCCCCGTATGATGAATTAGTCAGCGATGTGGGAACATTGAGGAGAAAAGATCTGTACCGGTTGAAAACCGCAGCTTGGGCATCTGACCTCACCGGAGCGTTACAAACTGGATTGGCATTGGAAAAATATTCGCGGATTAGCATTAATGATGATGAATTATTCTCTATTGCCAGGGCATTTTTAACCATTATAAAACAAAAAACGAAAGCCTATTGGTGGATAGATATCAGGGCGATGTCATTATCAAATATTATCCGCGAATTGCGGGATGAAATATTGTCTCATGCGATGTTCAGTTATGATGGTTATGACGAAATGTCGAATGAGTCCACTGTCCAGCCAGAAAACCCGATTGAAAAAATAAAAACGATTTTGACTGCTTACACAGATAAAATCCAACTGGAGTTTGAGGGCGAAAATGATAAATTCACCCATCTGGTGATGTCCCGCAAATTTAAATTCTGGAAAAGCATTAAAAAATGGGTTTTACCCATAAAACCAACCGATGGGGAGGCGAAAGACCGGGCGGCTGAAATCATGTATACTCTATTAAATGCCGGTTTCCCTGTGTCATGTTTGAATCAATCTATCACTGAGATGGCAATCAATGCCAATTTTGAAACTGTGCATCCCAGATGGATTTATCACTCTGAAAGATTCGGCAATGACAAATATGTGTTCATTTTCTGGCGTGATGATGCGGATTTGCGTCAAGAAATGAAAATATTAAAGGGCGCTGTAGAGAGAAAAGAAAAACTCTGGAAAATACGGATGGAGCACTGGGAGGTTATTAGGGATTTTGCCGAAACACACCACTTTAAAATCACTCAAGATGCTGAACATATTTTAAATAAAGCCGAACGTGAAGAAAAATCAAGACTTATTATCATCAGTGCTCTTCCTGAAGCTAAAAAAACTGACCTGTCCCCCAAAGAAAATGTCCATAATGACAATGGAATACACAGAGATTTAATCGATGATGAATAATCACCCGTGGGAAATTATTACATCGCCCATGAGCCACCAAAATGAAGCGGCCAATAAATTAATCCCTCTAAAAGTAGGAGGGTTGTTTATGGAAATGGGAACAGGGAAAAGTTTAACGGCAATAATGATAGCCTGTGCGCGCCGACATAAAATAAGTAAATTCGTATGGTGTTGCCCCGTGTCATTAAAAATAAACACAATGGAACAAATTATTACGCATACGAACAGAGACGACAATATTTATTTATTTGATGATAAAACAACAGATAATAATATTAAAGATGCGTTCTGGTATATTGTAGGGTTAGAGAGTATTGGTGGAAGCGATCGCGTCACAATGGCATTCAATAAACTCGTCGATGAAAATACGATGCTCATCGTTGATGAATCCAGTTATATTAAAGGCCATAAAGCCAAGCGAACAAAAAGATTAAAACTCATCGGTGAAAAATCAAAATATCGGCTCATCCTGACAGGGACACCGATTAGTCAGGGTATAGAAGATATTTATACCCAAATGGCATTTTTGAGCGATAAAATATTGGGCTATCGGTCATGGTTTTCATTTGCCAGAAAACACCTTGAGTACAGTGATGATTATCAGGGGATGATTACAAGCAGAAAAAACATTGATTTGGTCGCCCAAAAAATAGAGCCTTATATTTATCAGGTCAGAAAAGAAGAATGCCTTTATTTGCCCGAAAAGACCTATCAGAAAAGAATGGTGCCTTTGACTTCTGAGCAATTGAAATTATATGAGCAAACAAAAGAGCGGTTCACCGAGACTATTCTTAATATGGAAGATGACAATGGCATGGGAATAGAAATATATCGCTTATTTTCTGCGCTTAAAGCCATTGTTAATGGCATCGTTCCATTGGGTTTTGAAAATGCCGGAAATGTGATAAACAACAATCGGGTTTCTGAATTATTATCGATATTGCTGTCATTACCCCAAGAGCAGCCGGTGGTTATTTTTACCCAATACAGAAAATCCGTGGAATCTATACAGAATATGTTATCCGAGAATTTCAACAGTAATATCAGTCTATATTATGGGGGATTGACAGAAAAAAATAGAGCCAAAAACATAAATAAATGGCGGGATAATGGCGGATATTTATTGGCAACAGCCAGTTGTGGCGGGTTTGGATTAACATTGACAGAATCTAATCATTGTATATTTTTCGGTAACGGATTTAAGTACAGCGAACGTATTCAGTGTGAGGACAGATTACACCGGATAGGACAAAATAAAAACACACATTATACTGATATTTGGACTGAATCAGGAATAGAAAGAAAAATAATGAAAGCACTCAAAATCAAAGGAAATGCCCTGGAGATATTTAAACAAGAAATTATGGAGGCCAAAAAACGCACACCCAATAAATTATCAAAAATTATAGAGGCACTGTAATGAAAAATCTTGACTGTAATGTCTATCAGGCGGCAATGGTCAGAATTAAATATCTATTTTCTGAATTTGATAATATTTATATTTCATTTTCTGGGGGCAAAGACAGTGGGGTGTTATTAAATTTAGCGCTGGACTATGCCCGTAAAAATAATCTTACCCATAAACTGGGGGTTTTTCATATCGATTATGAGGCGCAATATAACGCCACTACGGAATATGTTGATAAAACCTACGACGCACTAGAGGATGAAATTGAAAAATTACGTTGCTGTGTGCCTGTCAAATGTCCCACCTGCACCAGTATGTTTGAACGCCACTGGCGGCCGTGGGATGAGACTAAACGGGATTTGTGGGTACGGGACAGGCCAGAGCCGTGTCTGAAATGGGGAGATTTTGATTTTCTGAATGAAGAAACGTCTGATTATTCATTTCAGAGTGAGTTTTCATTGTGGTATCACAAAAAGAAAAACGCAAAAAAGACCTGTGTTTTGGTCGGTATACGGGCTGAGGAGAGTCTGGACCGATGGCGAACCATTATCAGTGACAAAAATATCAACAAATACCATGATAAAATATGGACAACCCAAATAGCTGAGAATATCTACAACGCCTACCCCATCTATGACTGGAAAATCGAGGATATTTGGGTAGCGAATGCGCAATTTGGCTGGGAATACAATCGGCTCTATGATTTATTTTACTATGCCGGATTACCCATTCATGCCATGCGCGTAGCCTCACCATTCCATAATGCGGCCAAAGCCTCGCTCGGGTTATATCGGGCAATCGATCCTGATATGTGGGGGAAAATGATATCAAGGGTAAATGGGGTTAATTTCACGGCCATCTATGGCGGAACTACCGTAATGGGATGGCGCAACATTACCAAGCCCGGTCATTTCACATGGGAGCAGTACGCCAAATTCCTGCTGGACACGCTGCCCAGTGATATTGCTGACAATTATCGCAAAAAACTCGCAACCAGCATTAAATTTTGGCGTGAAAAAGGCGGGGTTTTGGGTGATGAGGCCATCAACGACTTAAAACAGGCTGGCATTGTATTTGAAGTGGGGAAACAAACAAATTATAAAACTGATAAATTACCCGTTCGCATGGAATATGCTGATGATATTGACAGTAAGGATTTTTCATTAATTCCCACATGGAAACGGCTTTGTGTCTGTATTCTGAAAAATGACCATGTAGGTAAATACATGGGGTTTAGCCAAACCAAGGCTGAGACACTCAAAAGAAAGTCCGCGATAGAAAAGTATAAAGACTTATGATGGGGCTAAATGATGAAGATAGTAAATTTACTGAATGAGCTATGTGAAGAACTGAATAAGCTGGACACTGACAGCAAAATCACGTTATTGAATACCATACGTCGGCGATTACATGAGATCAGCCCATTCAATGAAGAACCTGTAGATCTGGTTTTGTGGGAAAAAGTTGATGATGTTGTGGCAAATGACTACAACCCTAATCGTGTAGCGCCACCAGAAATGACGCTGCTTAAAAAATCGATAATCGAAGACGGTTACACGCAACCGATAGTGACATTTAGGGAAAACAATAAACACACGGTTGTTGATGGTTTCCACCGACGCGAAATCGGCTCAAGCTCTGTCATGTTGAAGAGATTGTTCGGCTATGTGCCTATTACTGAAATACGTGATGATAGAGGGGAACGAGCGAATAGGATTGCCAGCACAATCCGACACAATCGGGCGCGTGGGACGCATGAAATCGATATGATGGTATCAATTGTTGGCGAACTTGTTGGCTCAGGGATGTCCGATGCTTGGATTATGAATCATATTGGTATGGATGCCGATGAATTGCTACGATTAAAACAAATTTCAGGACTGGCTGCGTTATTCAGTAACACGGAATTTACACAGGGATGGACTAAAAACAATAACGATACGGCATTTTATGAAGAGGAAAAAAATGAATAATATTTTTATCAGAAATAAAGGGAAATTAATTGAAAAAACCAATTATTGGGATTCAACGCCCTCAAAAAAGGGATTTTTGTATTTGTCCTGGAACGCGAGTGCTGGGCGGTTATTAATTCCTGATTTAAAAAAATGGATAATCAACGACATAAAAACAGCCAAAATGGTGATTGTTTCTCGGGGCATCTGGCACAATCGCGACGCATTGGAGTTATTATTTGAGGATAATAGTGATCATCCATTTTCTGTGCATTTGGTTTCAGAACAGACAGATAGATTAATCCCCAACCCTGAACAGGGCAACGAATTTGTTATCACTGCTTGGACACGAGAAGGACAAGTCTCCAAAGCCACAGGAAAATACAGGGTGGTAGAGAAACTTCCTTGTTTAGAACCTTGGATGGAACAATAAATGAACAGTTCCAAAACTCACGGCGGTAAACGTGATGGCGCAGGAAGGAAACCCATTGACAAAAATGTCAAAAAATCCCCCATGACAATAAAAATGTCTCAGTGGATTATCGATTGGCTAAATAACCAATCAGAGACAAAAATCAGTTTGATAGAAAATGCCCTCATTAAACAATATAATTTGATTTCACCAGACATGACGAATAAAACTAAAAATGAGGCGTGAATTAAATAAATGCGCCAAATAATAGATCACAGGTAGGTAACTCAATCCGAATGGGGAATCACTAAACTGTATTAGTTCAGACTAGATCTGACACTTCGGTTTGAAAAGAAAAGAGTTACCGACTTTGATTAAAGGTGATGAATCCATAATCAAAGACTAAGAGGTAACTCTCATGCTTTATACTAGCAATCCAATCATCAAACACAAGGCGGGTCTGCTTAATCTCACTGAAGAACTCAGTAATGTCTCAAGAGCCTGTAAAGTGATGGGTGTATCCAGAGATACGTTTTATCGTTATCAGGAACTCGTTGAAACAGGCGGGATTGATGCGTTAATCAACCAAAGCAGAAAAAAACCTAATTTGAAGAACCGTGTGAATGCGGAGACTGAACACGCCGTTATCAACTCGGCCATCGAATTCCCGGCATATGGGCAAGCCAGAACAAGTAATGAGTTCAGAAAAGCAGGCATCTTTGTGTCTGCCAGTGGTGTCCGTTCTATCTGGCTCAGACATCATCTTGAGAACTTCAAAAAGCGTCTGGCAGCCCTTGGCTGACGAAGGCATTATCCTGACGGACGAGCAGGTTGCCGCCCTTGAACGTAAGCAGCATGATGACGAAGCGTGTGGCGAAATTGAAACCGCTCATCCTGGCTATTTAGGGTCGCAAGATATCCGGGGATCAAATTAAGCGAAGAAACAGATCACTATTTGGCAAAGACTATTGCTGCATGAGTGCCCAAAGATTTTTTATGCTCTATATGTTGCAGAACGTTTTTACCGTTGATTTTACCCGGCGGCTGAAGCAGCCAGGCCAGACGGGAAGGCTGTTCCCCCTCAGAGATAAGCAGGCTGTCCAATGCTAATTTATGTTTTTCTTCAAGCGATGCAGTGAGTGTGTAAAATACAGATCTGTCAGCGAGTGTGACAACTTCAGCAAGCGTTCGTTCTATCACCTCAACAGAGTGAAAAATAACATTATTACTCTGCAACCAGCTGAGCATTTCTTCGGCAAGCATAAATCCTTTATCTGTACGCATGGCATAGGAATGCAGATGTCGGATGCAATCTTTTTGTCGTGCTTGATTGAACGGAGATAATTTTAGGTAGCGATAAAGCTCGGTTAAGTGTTCCCAGCGGGTTTGTTCTCTCGATGCATATTCATGCCATAAATCAGA
Organism: Xenorhabdus sp. XBWT; assembly: GCF_059072735.1. NCBI lineage: Bacteria > Pseudomonadati > Pseudomonadota > Gammaproteobacteria > Enterobacterales > Morganellaceae > Xenorhabdus > Xenorhabdus sp. XBWT. The sequence goes on along the minus strand of NZ_JCACRQ010000002.1, from coordinate 17,196 downwards.
CGAAACTTTAAGTTGGGAAGCTATTCTGGATACAACACCATTGTGAGGAGCATTGTTTTTATCCGGCAGAAACCCGGGGCCACGTAGATAACAAAGTAATACAGCAAAGCCCAGGCGGTTTGCTGGCCGGCGGTGTTGCAATATCATTTGTATTCAAAAAACACATTCTGGTCAGAATAATCTCATCATCCGGAATAACCAGTAAGCGATCCTGTTCTTCATTGCTCAGTATCTGTCTCCGTGGCATAAATGTTTAGCCCCCATATAGTTCCATGCGTTGTAGATTTACAGTGACCAAAAACGAACCATTTCGGACACGTTGCAAAGAGAATGTCCGAAAGTAAGTTAATTTTATATCGTACACCTGTTATAATCCGTACATCTTTTTCGGACAGGAAAACATATCATGTCGCGGGTTTTTGCTTACTGCCGTGTTTCTACTTTGGAACAAACAACGGAAAACCAACGTCGGGAGATCAAGGCGGCTGGATTTAATATCCAGACACACCGCGTGATGGAAGAGAATATCAGTGGTTCGGTAACAGCTTATGAACGCCCCGTGTTTAATCGTTTGTTGGATAGGATGGAAGGTGGTGATATTTTGGTGGTTACACGACTTGATCGGTTAGGACGCAATGCAATGGATGTCAGAAGAACAGTCGAAGATTTGGAAAACCGAGAAATCCGAGTTCACTGCCTAGCACTTGGCGGGGTTGATCTGACAAGTTCAGCAGGAAAAATGACAATGCAGGTTATTGCTGCGGTGGCTGAATTTGAACGTGACCTACTCATTGAGCGCACTCATTCAGGTATCATGCGGGCTAAAGCCGCAGGAAAACGCTTAGGTCGTCCCCCTGTACTGAATAAAGAGCAGCAAAAATTAGTGCTCGAACGTTTGAGAACAGGAAATAGCGTTAGTGCAATTGCTCGTGAATTTAAGACAACAAGGCAAACGATTCTGAGAGTAAGAGCTGCAAATACTGAGTTAGAGTGAAACAAATTTATATCCCTCAATCCATTTTACGCTCTTAAAATTCCGTGAAGTCGTCTTTTGAAAATTACACTCTTTGGTGCATACGAGTACTGAGCATAATCACGTTTAGTGCAGCCGACTTCTGAAATTATTTTATCAGAAGTCATATGCACACTTAACTTTAAGTCCTATTAATTGGTGCAGTCGCCTTCTGAAAATAACAATGTAAGTTGGCCACCTGATTTTTAGCTATTTAAAATGACCGCTTAACAGTGTTTACTGTTCCGTTATGGCGATTGCCCGGGAAAAAGGAAAGTTACGTGGGAAACAGCCTAAACTCTCCAATAAGCAACAGAAAGAATTGTGCCGGATGCACGGCACCGGGCAGTATTCGATCAGTGATTTGGCCGAGCTTTTTTCGGTATCGAGGCCCACGCTTTACCGGACGTTGGTACGCAATAAAATGGCTTATGAAAACTAAAATAAATTTCGGTAACTCCGGCTTATAACTCTAACTCTTATAACGGGGACCAATATTAGGATGCTAGAACATCCTCAGCAATCATACCAATACAACAGAGCACTATATCCGTTTACTTTCAACTATCAATAATCAGTTATGCGGGTCATTTCCAGTGAATTTAACTTCAAATATATTCGACCAATTTTTCCCCGTCACGTAAATTTTATCGGAGACAGGATCATAAGCGATTCCATTCAACGTGTTGGTATTTTTATCAAAATTATCAAGGCTAAATTGTATACCAGCCAAGTCAATCCATTTAATGACCTTCCCATTAGTAGGGTCGATAACAAGTATGATGTCGGTGTACCAGACATTGGCGTAAATCAGCCCCTTTATCCATTCGAGTTCATTTATTTTCCCAATTCTCTTACTGTTGTAAGTAACTTGAATACTTTTTTCCACCGAAAAATCTGAGGGGTTACGATAAAATAACTCAGCACTGCCATTACTCATGATAAGGTTTTTACCATCAGTCGTTAAACCCCATCCTTCCCCCTCATAGTTAATTGACTCAATAATATGAAAATTGTCAGTATCCAATACTAACAGTTTATTTTCCTTCCAGGTCAGAACATAATACCTCCCGTTCAGTTTAGTCAATCCCTCTCCCCATACATCTTCAGGTAATTCTTTAGATTTGAGTAGAGTTCCATTAGCAGAATCGATAACGTTTATTTTCGATTTCTTATACAATCCAGTGGATTCTATAATATTATTTCCATCTAAAATTAATCCTTGTGTAAATGATTCTTGGTTGTGAGGAATTTTACGAATGATTTTATATCCCTCTTTTTCCGGAATAACGCAGGAATAACTAGCCGTGAAAATCATGAAAGTAGATATAGCTATAATAGTATTATAGTTTTTAAGAAAACCCTTATATTTACTCATGTCGTGTTCACATAATAAGCTACCATCTTGATTGTTAAATATTGATAGCATGGTTATTTATAATGATGAGATCTTTAACTTAGTCGTGTTTCTAATACAATCATTTTCTTAACCCCATCAAACTAAATGGTGATATTTATCACATAAATTATGAACAATAAAAAATACTACTTTACTTTGTCATAAAATTCATCATTTATGTATAAATATATTACTTATTTTTTAAAAAATAACCATCTATTTGATATGGTTCAAATTGAAGTAATATAAAATGAAAATAAATCATGGGTGGATAATAAATTAATGGTTTTATATCATATAATTTAAATAATTTTAAACGTAAAGGAGTTTTGAATGGATAATAAACTAGGGATAATGATACAAAGTGGTTTAATAAAAAATCCAGAGAAAATTGCCATTCAATCTGAATTTTTTAAATTAACTTACAAAGCATTGGCTGATAAAGTCGAGGATATATCTAAACTATTAATTAATAAACGAATTACAAAATATTCATGTGTGGTAGTTGAATTAAAAAGAAATCTTGATTGCATATGTTACATACTAGCTTTGGTAAATATTGGTTCTGTTTATGTTCCTGTAGACCCCGTTCATTCTAAAGAAAGAAAGGAATTCATAAAACAAGATGTTGGTGCCGACTTTATTATTTCAACAAATAGCATGTCTAATAATATAGAAGTAATGCCACTAATAGCAAAAAACAACATGGTAATTGATAATAATCAGTTACCACATATCGCATATATTCTTTATACATCTGGAACAACAGGAAACCCCAAAGGGGTAAAAATTAAATCATCTGCCGTAGCCAACCTTCTAAGCTGGATGACTGAAACTTATGGTTTTAACACCGAAACCAGAATTATTAATAAAACGGCACTGACATTTGATGCTTCCGTGTGGGAAATATTTATCTCATTTTTTTGTGGCGGTACGCTTTTCTTGGCAGACCCTGATAAAGATAAAATTCCTCGCTATCTTGCGGAAACAATTAATAAATTTAATATAAATACTGTGCAGTTTGTTCCAGCCATGCTAAGAAAAGTTCTTAAAGAACCAGCCTTCAAAGAATGTAGATCGCTGAAAAACGTCTTTACAGGAGGTGAAACTCTAACAAGTGAACTTGCCAAGTCTTTCTTTAATCTTTCTGACGCAGCCCTTCATAATCTTTATGGACCAACAGAAACTACCATACAGGTGCTAACTCATACAGTGACGAAAACGGATTTACTAGGTGAAATTCCTATCGGAAAACCTGTTGCAAATGTTCTGGTATATATTGTGACACAGGATGGTAAAGAAGTCGCTGTCGATGAAATCGGTGAGCTTTGTATAAGCGGTATTGCACTTGCCGAAGGATATGTTCATCGTGAAACTGAAGAGAGTCAAAAATTTGTCTGTATGTATTCCCTTCCTGGTGCACCATTTGTTTACAAAACCGGTGATTTTGCCTATCGGAACGCTTTTGGAGATATTTTTTTCTGTGGTCGCATCGATGAACAGATAAAAGTTAACGGGTACCGTGTTGATTTGAATGAAATAGAAACTGTCTTAAACAATCATACCTCCATTGACACTGCAATTGTTACTAAGGAATCTAGAGGAGAATTTACGTTCTTGATTGCATATCTTAAATGTCATCAAGAAAATGAAATTCTTTTTGAGCAGGTCAATGAACGAATACAGAATACACTTCCACACTACATGTGGCCATCTGATTATTATCTTATTAATGATGTGCCATTAACTGCACATGGTAAAATTGATCGTAAAGCTCTTTCCGTAAAATTGAATAAGATAAAGCTCACTCCTACAAAACATAAAGTTACTGATTTAAATGATGAATTAAAAAGCTCCGTATTGAAGATATGGCGTGATGTTTTAAATAATGATGAAATAGAACTGGATAGTGATTTTTATTCTTGTGGAGGAAGCTCTATTGAGGCAATGATTATTTCAATGAAATTGAAAGAACAGCTAGGAATAAATTTATCTTTTGAAGATTTGCTCAAGCTTAGAAATATTATCAACATTGTAGATAGTATTTCCTGAGATCAGATATAATTTTCGCAAAGGAATATTAAATGATTAAAGCAACGCTTACAATAGAAAGTATCTGGAAAGCCGATCTCAAAACACATAAAAATAGTACCAGCTACAATGAATATAGAACAGTGTGTATTCAGGGGCCAATATCAATTGCTAAACTTTCTACTGCAGCAGAGAAAGTTCTATCGCGTCACAGTGCTTTTTCTATTAAATATATGTATGAAGATGATGGACTATGGATTGAAAATAGTTATCCTATTTCTGCTAAGGACATCTGTGTCATTCAAGCTACTTCAGAAGAACAGGCACAATCTCTGTTAGAGGAATCTATTTATAAATCCTTTGATATTCAGTTAAGTCCATTATATCGATTCACCATAATACACTGCGAAGAAAATGAAAAGGTGTTTGTTAACTTGACTGCACATCATACCATCGTTGATGGATGGTCTTTCTCTATATTTTTTAAAGAGCTGGCTGAAGAGTACAAGAAAGACCATAATACCGAGAAAATTCAGCTGCAAGTTGGAACCAGAGATTTCAGAAAGGCAGCTCAAGCTGAACTTGATAGTCTCGCTAACGGAAATATTAAAGAGTCTCTTGACTACTGGAAACTACAACACCACGTTATTGCTGATAATTTAAAGCTTCCTACTGATTATATACGTAAGTCTTCGATAGAGCAGGAAGGTTCATCTATTGAATTTGTATTGAATAATGATATTTCACAACAAATTAGAGAACTATCATCTAAAAAAAATGTTTCTGTCTATACCATTTTCATAGCCTTATATTCTTCCCTGCTATACAGATACACAGAACAAAGCGAAATCAATATAGGAGTACCGGTGCTGAATAGGCACAATCTTGAAGACATGTCAGTGATTGGGTGTTTTGTAAATACCCTAGCATTGCATTTCGAATTCAGTCAAGAAATCACTTTCCGAAATATACTAGAAATGACAAGCATAAAATTGAATGAAGCATTATTGCACCAGAGAGTGCCTTTCCCATTACTTGTCAAGGAACTAAATATCAAGACTGATCCTAGTGTAAATCCCCTTTTTCAGACTATGCTCACTTGGCTCGGTAAAGACAGTATTATTGATTTTGGAGAGGGGCTATCCACAAAAGATATTCACATAAAACGCCGACATGTAAAATTTGATCTCCTTGTCAACATTCGGGAACAACATAGTGGACAGTTTATTCTGGATATTGAATATAATTGTGCTGTTTTCAAAAATTCAACCATCAATCGTATTTTCAATCATTTTGAAACTCTGTCAGCGTCAATCCTGAGTGATGTAGATGCACCGATCAACCACGCTGAGCTTCTCTCTGTTAACGAGCGTCAGGAAATACTAGCCTGGAACGCCACGAAAAAAACTTATCCAAAAACGAATGTTCTGGAAATGATCATCTCTATTATGAAAGAACGTAGCTCGTCAGTTGCGTTGGAATGCGGTAATAGTACTCTCACTTACGGAAGGCTTAATTCTCTGACATCAGACATTGCTCAATGGCTATTTGCTAAAACCAGAAGCGAATTCATCGGTGTTATTATGGAAAGATCCTTCAACATGACTATCGCTCTGTTAGCCATCATGAGGTCAGGTAAAGCTTGGGTACCGATCGATCCAGAATATCCCCAAGATCGTATTGACTATATGATTCAGGATTCTGGTGTAGAATTAATACTTACGCAGGATAAATTCTTTGGAAAGCTAAAAAACTTTCGTGGAGAAGCCATAACACTTGAAAAAGCTTTAAACGATGTACCTGATTCCAGCGGCCCCTCACTAAACCTGACGCCGGATAGCAGAGCCTACATGATTTACACGTCTGGTTCAACAGGCAAACCAAAAGGAGTTATTAATACTCACAAAGGTATGTTCAACCGGCTCTACTGGATGCAGGAACAATACAGATTAACGCCAAAAGACCGTGTTCTTCAGAAGACACCATTCAGTTTTGATGTTTCTGTGTGGGAATTTTTCTGGCCACTTATGTTCGGAGCCCGTATTGTCATAGCGAGTCCCGGGGGACACAGAGACACTACCTATCTAAAAGATCTAATCGCAGATAAAAGAATAACTATCCTCCATTTTGTTCCTTCAATGCTCAATGCGTTCCTTAAAGAAGACGATCTCAGCATAAAATGTTCGAGTCTGATCAATGTTTTTTGCAGCGGTGAAGCTCTCTCTGCGGAGATAATAAAATCATTTTATTCCCAGCTTTCCTGTAGTCTTCACAATTTATATGGCCCCACTGAAGCTGCGATCGATGTATCTTTCTGGAAATGTGATAAAAATTACAGTGGAAATGTTGTTCCTATCGGCAAGCCTATCGCGAATACTCAACTTTTTGTTTTGAACAAAGCTCTTAGAATGCAGCCCGTAGGTATTGCTGGAGAACTATTTATTTCAGGTGTGCAACTTGCAGAGGGATATAATAATAAACCTGAGCTGACAGATAAGGTCTTTATTGATGTAAGAGGTGAAGATGGCAAACATACTAGGATGTACAAAACCGGCGATTTGGCTCGATATAATTCGAGTGGAAATATTGAATACATTGGAAGAGCAGATCATCAAATTAAACTCAGAGGTTTCAGAATTGAGCTTGGTGAAATTGAAGCTGTTATTTTAACTGTAAATAAGGTTAGGGAAGCCGCCGTTATTCTTGACGAATCTACTGGGGTCAAAAGACTAGTGGCTTACTTGTCCCTGAATACCAGTTCCAAAAACAGTAATGAACAATATGAAATATCTAAGATTAAAACCGAAATCTCGCAAAAATTGCCCGGATTTATGGTTCCGAGTCATTTCGTTTTTATGGAAACACTCCCCCTCTCAGCAAATGGCAAACTAGACCGCCGAGCTCTGCCTGCACCTTTAGCACACCATACTGAACCGAAAGAAATTGAGTTCAATAGTGAAAAAGAAGCTTTATTTCATAGAATAATCAGCAGATTAATTCCCTCCGATTCTTTCAACCTTGGCGACAACTTCTTTAACATAGGTGGTGATTCGATTCTAGCTCTGAGATTAATCTCAGAACTTAAAAAGAATGCATTAACGCTTACGCTTAGAGATATTTATGAAGCGAGAAACATTTCTGAGATGGTTCTAATGGCATCGGATTTAAATTTCCATCGTGCAAAAAAGATGGAACCTTATTATTTAATTAACTCAGCAGATAAAGCAGTAGTCAGCAACAAAGGAATTGATGCATGGCCTATGAGTGTTCTGCAAAAAGGGATGGTCTACCATTCTTTACTTCACGAAGAATCATCGGTTTACCATGATATTTTTTCCTATGAAATTGATGATGCATCTGTCAGTGAACTCACTGCAAGAATAGAAAGAGCATTTAAGCATAACGAACAGCTGCAATGTGTCTTTGATATGACAACCTGCAGTGTTCCGATCCAGATACGTTTAGCAGAGCCTGTCAAGGACATCACCAGAATCCAGATCATGGGTGACCTCAACGACCATCTGGTTCACTGGGAGCATAAGCGCAAACAGGTACCTTTTGATTTTGAATCTGGTCCGCTAGTTCGCTTCACCCTGCACACCGTTGATGAGCGTGTAAAAGCTCTGTCATTGGATTTCCACCATGCGGTGCTCGATGGCTGGAGTGTAGCCACATTGATTAATGAAATAGTTAACGGTACTGTTGTTGAACCTCAATCAGAAGTTGAAAATCCAAACAACGGTTATGCAACTTTTGTAGCAGCTGAAGCTGAAGCTGTGAATTGCCGGGACAGTGAAGCTTACTGGATGAATATCATCCAGCAGGAAACTTGTAAAGGTTTTGGATTAGATGTTGATGTTCATACAAGCAAATCAGAAACTATTATACTTTCAAATGATTTTGTTCTTACACTGCGTGAGCTGAGTAGGAAACATTCAGTGCCTTTGAAAACGGTCGCTCTATATTTCCACTGCCTCACCTTGCGTACTGTGAGTGGTCAGAAAAACATTTGCTTTGGTCATGTCGTTAATGGCCGACTTGAATATGAAGGGGCCGAAGAATCACTGGGATTGTATTTGAACACAGTACCATTTTTTGTGAAAAAATCGCCTACTTCCGCAAGCGATCTCCTCAATGATATTTTTAACACCGAAAAGTTCAGCCTTAATCATCGCAGATTTCCACTTGCAAACATGCTGAAAGCAGCTAATCGTGACAACGTCTTTGACGTGGTATTTAATTTCACCGATTTTCACGCCTATGCTCTTGAAAAGAATTTCATCAGGCGGGCGCGTTACTACGAGCAGACTAACTTTCCGGTGATGATCCATTTTGCCCGAGATCCGTTTACCGGGGGCTATTCCGTAACGTTGAATTATCATGACACTGTTAAAAATAGTGCATTTGTCAAAGACTATATTTCAAGTTTTAACCAGCTACAGATACCGGAAAGGGGGCTTTCCGTACCTGAAGATTTGGTAACCATTTTCCACGATGTCACAAAAAACCACTTCGGACTAGATGATAATTATCATTCCCGAGGAGTGGATTCAATCTCCGCACTGCGTATAGCCGCATTGCTCAAAAAAGCTGGTTATTATGTCAAACTTAAAAATATCGTTGAGTCAACTAGTCTGACAGACTTCTGGGTGTCCATTCAGAAGAAAATGGAAGAGCAAACAGATACTGAAATTCCTCAGTTCACATTCGACATCCCTGCTGCCCTGAAGGCAGATCAGACGGCAGAGGACTATTATCCTCTAACAGACACACAGCTGTTAATGATTGAGGCTTATCACGAGGAAGCAAACTTTTCAACATATCACGACATATTTGGGTATGAATTGAGTCTCCGCTGTGTGCCTGAATATATTGAAAATGCTCTGGAGGGGCTAATCGCTGCTCATCCAGCACTCCGTACAAGCTTCGTTATAAATGAAGAAACCATTCCTCTGCAAAAAGTACATAAAAAAAGTTTTTTGAACCATCAAAATTCAGATTTTAGCCAATCAGATAAACTTAACGCGTATCATAAATACCTCCGTTGGTTTGAAGCTGAGAAAGAAAAGCCTTTTGATTTCAGTAAACAGGAACTGGTACGATTCTATAGCCATAAAATTGAAGAGGAACGTTTCTATCTCACTGTCAGCTTCCATCACAGTATTCTGGATGGCTTTAGTCTATCCCAGTTAATCAGGTCGTTTGTGACGGACTACCAAAACTTGCTGAACAAGAAACCCATTCTGAGAGAAGAACTACTGATACCCACCTTCAGGGAGTATTGCTTGCTCAGTAAGGCTGAATCACTCTCGCATGAGGCAAAAGCTTTCTGGAAAGAAGTGCTTTTTGAAGAGCCTATACTTAAGCTGCCATTTACCTTCAGTAAAAGTAGCCGAAAATGGTCAGAGACGAAAATCATCTTCAAGCCCGATCTCTCCCTAGGACTCGCTGATGTAGCCCAGAAGTCCGGAGTTTCACTGAAACATCTTCTGCAGGCGGTACACTTCACTGTCCTCAAAACCCTTTTTAATACTCCTGAGCTGATTTCGAGTATGTTCAGCGGGGGAAGAACGGACTGCCTTCACTCAGAGAAAACCTTAGGTATGTTTTTGAATTTTCTTCCTGTCAGATGCAACCTTTCAGATTTGACTATCACTGAAGCAGCCCATCAACTCAGGGATTTTGAAAATAGAGCTCTTCCTTACAAGCGATTTTCCTTAAGCGAAATTAATGCACTGTCTCGTCATAAGAGTTATCTGACTACATGTTTCAATTTCACCCGATTCTCAAACTATCAGGCAATCTCAACTCCTCAGACGGGCGGAAACGACGGCAACCCCTTGATTCGAACCTTATGGTTTGAGCACAGCCACTTTGGCCTGCTCGTTAATGCAGGATTTGATCTTTCCTTTAATGAAATAGTCATCACCCTAAATGCAAAAAGCAAAGTAATTTCAGCGTTTGAACTGGAGCAGTTAGCACAGATGTACATGAATACGGCACGCGCTGCAGTATCTAGTCATAACCTTGAAGGCATCACCATCCACTCTCCCAACGTAGATATCAGCTCAGCACGCGAAATAGGAAAAGCATATGAAGCTAATTAATCCTACTGAGATCCATCCTCCCATAGGGGAGTATTCCCATCAAGCATTGCTCGGAAGTAATAAATCACTGCTTGTTATCTCGGGTCAGATAGGTATGTACCAAGATGGTTCAGTCCCTGATGATCAATCCCAGCAGCTCAGCTTAGCGCTTAACAACATTCGTATAAATATCGAAGCGCAAAAGCTAAACATACAAGATATTGTCAAAATGACCTTTTACTGGAGTGGTGAAATATTGGAAGCCAGAAAGCGTAACCACATTTTGAATACATGGCTTGAAGGACATCGGCCATGTATGACCATGATGGTAGTTAAGGCATTGGCAAGATCAGATTTGTTAATTGAAATTGATGCTCTTGTGACAGGAGTAACACATGATCAGTAACTTCAATGAATTCGGAAATTCGACAATTCACACTCACACGTCATCTGATGGCTATACGCTTCATTATCGTTCCTGGGGCAATGAGTGTGCAAAAGACATCATTGTAATGTTACATGGCGGCGTGAGTCATTCGGGATGGCAGTATCCGCTAGGGAATAGCTTTACTAATCGTTCTCCATATCGCTTCGTGGCCCTAGACCGTAGAGGATCTGGGCTGAACGCCGAGAAAAGAGGGCATATTGTATCTGTTCAGCAGGAGCTGAACGATGTAGCCTCTCTGCTACTAGATCTTGTGCAAAACGGAGCCAAAATACATCTGGCTGGTTGGTGCTTCGGCGGTCAAATTGCTGCTCTGGTTGCAGCGCAGTCTGAACTTAAGGGCAAGATTTCCAATCTGATTATGATCACTCCGGGCTTCTGGTTTACAGAGCGTTATGGCGATATTCTTGTTAGGACAACCCATAGCGTCAAACAGGTGCTGAATAATATTAATTACGAGTTATCCCGTGATATTGATTATTTTCCGGTGCCATTGGCAGTAGAAGACTTTACGGATGATCCTGACCTTCAGAATACTCTGATATCAGATCGTCTACTTTTAAGGAATGTCACTCTGAACACCATTGATGTGTGGCAGGAATTTGCCGATCTGTCCCGAACTGATCTAATTTCTTCGTCAGGAGGAATACCGGTCATGTGCATTCTTGCCAATCGGGATCGACTTGTTGATAACCATACCGTCGCTGAATATTTGATTAGTAGGTATGGTAAAGAAAATACAGACGTTATTTGGCTAGATGGACCTCACGCCATTCAGTTTTCTGAGGCAGATCGGATAGTAAAATATATCTGTTCTTTTCTGCGGTAAGAATATCAATAGCTGGCCATTGTGCCAGCTATTTAAAACAGGTGATAATATGGAAAAATTAGGAATCAGGGAATTAATCCTTTATTCAGTTAGTGTTCTGACAATAACAGGTACGACAATTATAGCGCCTTCACTTCCTGAATTTAACTTTCAAAACTTATTTTCAGGAATTAAGTCCGATTTTCTTTATCGTGTAACTCTAACTTTACCGGCTTTTTCAACCGCGCTGACTGGCCTATTACTCGCCATTCTAAATAATGTTCCTAATAGAAGAAATTTTTTGATTGCTGGACTTCTATCTTATGCATTTTTTGGGAGTATGGGTTATTTTACGAATGATGTCATTATACTTATTATTTCTAGATTTTTTCTCGGTATCTCAATTGCTATTCTAATGTACAGTGTAACATTTTTTCTGGCTGAAAGTGATAATCTAAAAGATATACGTAAAAAATTCTACGATCAGTCAGCTTTCATGGGAGGAGCAAACATATTCGTTTCATTAATTAGCGGATTTTTGGCGACTATGGAATGGAAATATCCTTTCTTTATTTACTTAGTTTCATTAGTCTTAATACCGGGTGTAATCATAACCTTGAATAAAACGCCTCCAAGATCAGGATTCCAGCCTCAGAATGTTAAGAAAAAGCCTAAAAATCCACCGACTAGAACAGTGTTACCCCTAGTCTTCTGTGTGTTCGCATTTTTAAATATGGCCATCTATTTTACAATACCATCGCTTCTACCCTATTACATCATGGAGATTAACTCTAAAGTCGTGCCTCCTGTTGGAATTTACCTTTCTTTTGTTTGTGGCATATGGTGTTTATCTTCTCTCTATTTCGGTCGCAGTAGAATTTTCGCTAAAGATTTCACCTCTGTAAGTTTTGGTTTTATAATCTTGGGGCTAGGACTATTCATTCTTGGTAACAGCCATTCTACTTGGATGATTTTTATTTCGTTATTTTTCATTGGAACTGGATTGGGGTTAAACGTCCCAGGATTTAACATTTTAATTATTTCGGCATCCGATGAACGTTCTCGACGATTTCTTATCCCTATATTAATAACCGCAATATATCTGGGCCAATTTCTCGCGCCTACTTTAGCAGAGCCAATCATTGATATATTAGGGCTATCTCTGACTTTCAAAGTCTATGGAATCATTTCGAGTGTGATCGCTATATCTGGATTCACACTCTGGCAGTGGAATTTTTTGAGAATATAGTCTTAAAAAATGCTGCTGATTAACCCAGGTGGTGAAATGACAGTTAATTCTTTCTGGGGAATCATTTCCTTATGGAAGCGTTTGTTTTCATGCCAGCCACACACAGCGCTATCTCCGTTGACCTCAATAACCGTCATTTCTTTTTTTTTGAGGTCATTTTTCATTACTACAGTGCTACCAACTATCATATAGCCTCCGGAAAAGTGAGTTGCTAATCTCTTCATGTTACGAGGATATCTTATTTTTAGTGATTATTTGATAATAGCAGAAATTTTTAACGAAAATTTCTCATGGAAAGGTAGTCAGCATCAGTGAATAACCATCTTGCTTTTCGCCCTTTTCCAGATCCGGGCGAGTGTGATTCATTTACTACAATTCAGCTTTAATATCTCGGCTGATGCAGAAATATGGCGAAAGTCTGGGATCTACAGAAAAAGCGGGAATTTTTATCAGCAAAATGCCCCCCATGACATGGCAAGAAGCCATTATTCCTTTAACAATGAAGGGAAAGAGACTGACTTCGATGCTATGTTCGAAGACCTGAAATTAAGCTGACAAAATTTTGGACGGTTTCGGCTTACGTGTGCCACGAATGCATCCTGTGGCAAATAGAGGGTGCAATGCTGTGCGAGAGATGAGGGTCGGCCCCTCGGAGGCGGTGTCCAGACGCAGCCTTCAAACTACCCTGAGTTGCTGCCGTTAAGAGCGGTGGTGGTGAGCGTCAGGGAAAAGGCGCAGTCAGATGCGTCATGTATGTGTTGTGAAGATGAACGAGAGTGAACTGTAGATGCAGTGTCGAAAGGAACAAGATGATGTCAAAAACGCGCTTTCTAAGCGGTGCGTGATAAGTCCAGCGGTTATCTGGTTACTGGCTGGTCGGCATATAGACAGCATGAGCACAACACAGGCTCTGGCATGGAACGTGGGAACCTGTCGTCCCGATGCGAAGGGAGCGGCGTCGAGCAGAAACCCTGCGAGCGCCTGAGTACCAATGCGGGGCACAGGGGCAGATGGTTCCGTAGTAGTGATGAAGCGCCTGTAATGGGCGTGGAGCGAAGGGGGCCAGTCGTTGGGGCTGTATTACAGGTCAACCGCGTAAGCGGGAGGAACCTGTGAGCCAGTCCAAATCGTTTGCGTTATCCAGACAGGCTGTCTGGAGCGCGTACAAGAAGGTAAAAGCCAACAAAGGCAGTGCCGGAATCGATGGCCAGTCGATTGAGGAATTTGACAAGAACCTCGTGGGGAACTTGTACAAGATCTGGAACCGAATGGCCTCGGGCAGCTATATGCCGCCAGCAGTTCGGCGTGTTGAGATACCAAAGGCGACGGGTGGAACGAGACCGCTGGGGATACCTACGGTCGCGGATCGCATCGCGCAGATGGTGGTCAAAAACAGGCTGGAGCCGATTCTGGAGCATGACTCCTATGGCTACCGCCCGCACAAATCTGCGCATGATGCCCTGAAGCTAGCCCGGCAACGATGCTGGCGTATGACTGGGTGCTGGATGTAGATATCAAAGGGTTCTTCGATAACATCGATCATGAACTCCTGATAAAGGCGGTGCGCAAACACACGGACTGTAAGTGGGTGTTGTTCTACATTGAGCGATGGCTGACCGCTTCGGTACATATGCCGGATGGGACGGTGCAGATAAGGGATAAAGGTACGCCGCAAGGGGGCGTCATTAGTCCGTTGTTGGCGAATTTGTTCCTGCACTATGCATTCGACATGTGGATGAAACGGGAATTTCCTGTCGTCCGGTTTGAGCGATACGCTGATGATATTGTCATCCACTGCAAGAGCCATGCGCAGGCAATGATGTTGCGTAGCAGGCTCAGAGCGCGCCTGGGTGAATGTAAGCTGGAAATGAGTCCGGGCAAGACGAAAGTCGTCTATTGCAAGGACAGGGAAAGAACGGAGGCATATCCTGAAATCAGCTTTGACTTTTTGGGCTATACATTCAGGCCAAGAAAGTCATTCTCAAAAGAGGGAGAGCTGTCGGTGAATTTCCTGCCAGAGATAAGCGCCAGAGCGGCGAAGGCAATCCGGCAGACGGTACGGGGTTGGGATCTGAGTCATAAAACCCCGTTGTCTCTGGAAGTAATGGCGCGATGGCTCAATCCCATGTTACGAGGCTGGATTAAGTACTATGGGCGCTTTTATCGATCAGCGATGGGCTGTATAGCCAGTCATATAGATCTGCACCTTGCGAAATGGGTCGCCCGCAAATATAAGCGGGTACACGGCAGCTTGGCTCAGGCATATGAATGGTTGAGAAGGATACAGAGCGCTAAGCCCGGCCTGTTTGCACACTGGGAAATTTGTACGCGGCGTGAACGGTCAACGACAAGAGCCGGATGACGGGAGACTGTCACGTCCGGTTCCGTGGGAGCGCAGGGGGGAAGTTCCCTTGCGCGACCCGATAACCCCAATCATCGGAGAATGTAATGAGCGCATCCCAATCACTTAGCCCTTGGCACCGTGCTGAAATTGAGAGGTGAAGCATGGATCCTCTCAGATTTCCGGCCTTATAGTGCCTAAGCGGGAAGCCTGTTGCTCCCTGATGACTGGAGGATCCACCCATGAAATTTACTCCTGTTGGCGTCGAAAGCTGGTACTCAGAAATACAGAGGAACACAGTAGGTTAGCCAGCGAGCCCGGCGTTAGCCGGTAGAGGATCTTTATAGATCACTTAACCTCCCTCCGCCCTATTGAGCCAAGCGACCTTATAGCGATGATTAAGTAATATAAGCCCAGTAACCCCGGTGAGTAAAATTAACGGCGTGACGACGTTAATTTTATGATTTCCGGGGCCTTTGCACTGGCAGTGTACTGCCAGTGCTTAGGGGGCTTTTATCATGGATGCTGTAGCAATTTTCTGAGCACGTGGCCGGAGGCCGCTGTATGCGAAGTTATTATATTTGTTTTTACCGTTATTCACAGAAGTTGTTGCATAGAATAACTAGTTATTTTTGAATAAAAAGATAAGACTTTGTCTTGATTATGTTGCAGATAAATAGGCTGCTACTTGCTGGTAATGCTTTTATTTCGTTTGCAGGTAATTGTGTATAAATTTAAATGACACTATCTCTATAGCTCTAATGACTCTTGTGCTGTATTTAACTTAAATTGGAATGGGTGTTTATTGTACAAACATGGAAGAAATAGAAACACGGATACCGCCAATTAAGGCGGTGAATTCTAATCGTTATAGAAAGAGTCAGTGAATAATATCGGGGGGCGTATCCGGTTGAGCAGCCATCACCTCTGGCCCCAATTGTAACTGATACAGTTCATTCCAAATCCGTTTTTCAAACTCAAGTTCAGTCATGCTACTTAATAGTTCAGGGGTAAGAGAACGAAGCAGCCTGTTAGCCACTTTATATTTCCTATCATCGAATGGCAGACGGCTAAGAATTCTCTGTTGTTTCTTTTTTAATGCTTCGGTACGACGACGAACCAACGTAGCTAGCCGGCATTGATTATACCAACGCGCTCTAGATGCTTTTACCGATAGAACTTCACCTGGTGCAACGATTCCCTCTGATTCTGCAACACGACGTTCATACTGTTCAGCTCTTAACTTATCCATATTAATACCCGTTAAGCGCCAGCCTGCATCAGAGATAATGACATGTTTAGGAAAATAGATACCGTTGATGTGATCAAAAGATTGTTCAGATTCTGGAATACTGAGAATCCCGAATTTAATCATTTCATCAATAAGTCGTGATATCCTACTTAAAGTTACCACCGTATCAGGAATGATATTTCCTTGTTCGTCTTTTGCACTGAGTCTTTCAGATAATTTTGTCAAATTGATAGTTACGATACTGTTAGACAAATTTACTGTGTCTAGCATAACAACAAACAGAGCATCCAATAATGCACTACGTTCTGGACGAAATCCTCTCTGACGCCCAACAACCGGGCGCATAAAAACAAAGTAGGGTGAACGTGATGGACGACGACGGAATGACCATTGTCCAGTATTGCGGTCTTTGATTACTAAATTTCTCTGGGCGCGTCCAAGTTCACCTGGCAAAGGTTTATATCCAACGGGACGGGTATAGAATGGGTTTGGACACTTACAAGCAGTAGAATGATTACCCCGTTTGCGCCCAGTTATTTTTTTCGCAGGAGAGATTGAAGTCTGTTCAAACAC